>JAWWAM010000343.1:0-3827 GCA_033721715.1 Marinobacter sp. | reverse complement strand
TGAAGCCAAAATCTTTGTAGATCTCGTGAAGCATTTCAATAAATGCCGAGACTTCCTGCTGAATCGCATCTTCTTCGCAGAAAATGTGGGCGTCATCCTGCGTAAATCCGCGCACCCGCATCAGGCCGTGCAAAGCACCGGACGCCTCGTTGCGGTGACAGGAGCCGAATTCCGCCAACCTGAGGGGCAGATCCTTGTAGCTCTTCAGACCCTGATTGAACACCTGAACGTGGCAAGGACAGTTCATGGGCTTGATGGCGTAATCGTGCTTCTCGGACTCCGTGGTAAACATGTCGTCCTTGAACTTGTCCCAGTGCCCCGACTTTTCCCACAGCGACCGGGAGACTACCTGCGGCGTCTTGATTTCCTGGTAGCCATGCTCATGCTGCTTACGGCGCATGTACTGTTCTATTTCCTGGTACAGGGACCAACCATCCGGATGCCAGAACACCATGCCTGGTGCTTCCTCCTGCATGTGGAACAGGCTCAGCTTTTTGCCGATCTTGCGGTGGTCCCGCTTCTCCGCCTCTTCCAGGCGATGGAGATAGGCCTTCAGGTCTTTCTTGTTGCCCCAGGCGGTACCATACACACGCTGAAGCTGCTCGTTGCTGGTGTCACCGCGCCAGTAGGCTCCGGCCACCTTGGTCAGCTTGAACGCCTTCAGCTTGCCGGTGCTGGGCACGTGGGGGCCACGGCACAGGTCGATAAAGTCACCCTGGCGGTAAAACGACAGATCTTCCTCGCCAGGAATGTCTTCAATGATGCGGACTTTGTATTCTTCGCCCATCTCATCAAACAGGCGCACCGCTTCATCCCGGGACATCACTGAACGGGAAACCGGAATATCCTGTTTCGACAGCTCTTCCATGCGTTTTTCAATCCGGCCCAGGTCTTCATTGGTAAACGGCCGGTCGAACTTGAAATCGTAGTAGAACCCGTTATCCACAACCGGGCCAATAGTGACCTGAGCGGAAGGAAACAATTCCTTCACAGCCATTGCCAGCAAGTGGGCCGTAGAGTGGCGGATAATATCAACGCCGTCTTCATCCCGCTCGGTAACAATGGCGAGGTCGACGTCTTCGTCAATGGGGTAGCTGGTATCAACCAGCTTGCCGTTAACACGGCCGGCAATAGCGGCCTTGGCAAGACCGGCCCCGATGTCCGCGGCAACATCGTGAACGGTTACAGATTCGGCGAAACTGCGGTGGCTGCCATCAGGCAGGGTTACTACTGGCATAGTTTGCTCCTTGAGTCCCAGAGGTGATCCGTACCAAAGACCACTTGTTGACGGTTGGCCGCGACACAAACCGCGGACCGTTGCGGGCAGGAGTTTAACAGAAAAAAACCCGGCAGGTTAATGCCGGGTTTCCGCATGTGGCAATCAGCCGTAAGCACTGGCCTCTTCCGGCGTTCGCCGCCGCAATTGACCGAAGGCCACAAGTCCCAGAAGAATGAGAGCAGGAATAAACATCAGCTCTTTTGGTGGACGCTCATTCTCGACCTGAACGGCATCAATGGTCCAGCCGAAGCT
Source organism: Marinobacter sp. (assembly GCA_033721715.1). Classification (GTDB taxonomy): domain Bacteria; phylum Pseudomonadota; class Gammaproteobacteria; order Pseudomonadales; family Oleiphilaceae; genus Marinobacter. The sequence continues at coordinate 2,296 of JAWWAM010000343.1, read as the reverse complement.
GATCCCGGCGTCTTCCGCAGGGCTGCCAAAGCCTACGAAATCTACCACCATCTGCTCTCCATCGCGGGAGAGCTCCAGGCCTGCCTCCATAAGCCGCTGCTCGGGGGTGTCGGCTTCCGGTAGTGGCAAACTGAGATAGGTCGACACTTCATCTCCATCCAGCCCCATACCAGAGGCCTGAACAACAAGGGACCCGTCAGCCGGCACATTTTCAACGAGCTCGACAATGTCAGTACCGGGCCGATCCTCGGTCGCCGGATACACCATATCCCACCAGTATCCGGGACGGAACAGGGTGAAGGTGATCAGCAATAACAGCGCTGACTCCCATTTATGGCTCTTGGTAAACCAGTATCCCTGCGTGGCCGCCGAGAACACCAGCATGGCGGTTACCGCGCTGGCTATCGTGATCAGCAGATCCAGCCAGCCAGTAAGACCGATCAGCAACAACTGGGTGTTGAAGATGAACATGAATGGAAGAATGGCCGTGCGGATATCATAGGTAAAACCCTGGATACCCGTTCGTATCGGATCAGCACCCGAAATGGCAGCCGCCGCGTAGGCGGCCAGCCCCACGGGCGGCGTATCATCCGCCAGGATGCCGAAGTAGAACACAAACAGATGCACCGCAATGAGTGGCACCAACAGTCCGTTCTGGGCACCGAGAGTGACGATCACCGGTGCCATCAACGTGGAAACCACAATGTAGTTAGCCGTTGTGGGCAGCCCCATACCGAGAATCAGACTGATAAGGGCGGTAAAGATCAGCATCAGTAGCAGGTTGCCGCCCGAGATGAACTCCACAAACTGGGTCATCACCAGGCCGACCCCGGTGAGGGTCACAGTACCAACAACGATACCGGCGGTGGCTGTTGCTACGCCAATACCGACCATGTTCCGCGCACCTGTCACCAAAGAATGCATCAGGTCGACGAAGCCGGTTTTTGTTTGCGCGAGCAAGTCACCTTTCTCGCGGAAAAAAGCCTTGAGGGGCTGCTGGGTAATGACGATGAAAATCATGAACACCGTGGCCCAGAACGCTGACAACTGCGGTGAAAAGCGCTCAACCGTCAGGCACCAGACCAGCACCACTACCGGAAGAAGGAAATACAAACCGGTCTTCACCGTTGGCCCAACGTCCGGAAGCGTATCCATTGCAGCCTCAGGATCGTCCTGCTCCAGCTCCGGGAAGCGGGTTGAATACCAGACCAAGCCTATGTAGACAAAAAGCAGAAGAGGGCCGAGAACCCACACGGCAGACTCGCCAAGCACAACCTTGAGCCAACCAATGCCGTAGTAAACCACAAAGGTAAGCGCACTGAGGCCAATCAGAATCACAACCCAGTTCAGCATGCGCTGAGCCAGTGTCGGACGGTTGGGGCGTTCGATCCCTTTCATCTTCAGCTTGCAAGCCTCCAGATGAACGATGTAAATCAACGCCACATAGGAGATCAATGCCGGCAATATCGCATGCTTGATGACCTCCAGATAGGAAATCCCCACGTACTCGACCATCAGGAACGCCGCGGCGCCCATAATGGGCGGGGTCAGTTGCCCGTTAGTGGAGGCAGCCACCTCAACCGCACCGGCCTTGGTAGCCGGGAAGCCAACCCGCTTCATCAACGGGATGGTAAAGGTACCGGTGGTGACCACATTGGCAATGGACGAACCGGAAATGACACCACTCAAACCACTGGACACAACTGCAGCTTTCGCAGGCCCGCCACGCATGTGACCCAGCATGGCATAGGCAACCTTGATGAAGTAGTTACCTGCCCCGGCCCGCTCAAGTAACGCACCGAAGAGAACGAACAGGAATACGAAGCTGGTTGAGACACCCAGGGCAACACCAAAAACACCTTCGGTACCCAGCCACATATGGGACGACAACTTGCTGAAGCTGGCGCCTTTGTGGGAGATAACGTCCGGCATGTACGGCCCGGCCAGCGCATAGACAAGGAAGACGCCGGCCACAATGGTCAGCGGCAACCCCAACGCCCTACGGGTAGCCTCCAGCAGCAATACCATGCCGCCGAGGGCAACGATCAGATCCTGGGTTATGGGTGACCCTGGACGCGTAGACAGTTCGTCATAGAAGAAATACAGATAGGACGCGGCAAAAGCAGCGGCCAGTGCAAGAATCCAGTCGTAAAACGGAACGTGATCAACATTCCTGCCCCGAATCATGGGGTACGCGGCAAAAGCCAGGAAGGTGGCAAATGCAAGGTGGATAGATCTTGATTCCGTCGAGTTGAATATACCGAACTCGACAATATAAGGCAGCGGCGACGCTATC
>JAWWAM010000342.1:0-3834 GCA_033721715.1 Marinobacter sp. | reverse complement strand
GCCGGTCAATATGTCCGGTTTCCGCGTCGTCAATAACCGTGCAGAATTCACGTTGGATATCTGATAGTTACGTACACACTTTTCCGGTTAGCAGGCTATGAATCACGAATCTCCGATCAAAAGACGTAAATCCCGCCAGATCATGGTGGGTGATGTTCCCGTAGGTGGGGACGCTCCGATCGCTGTTCAGAGCATGACCAACACCAATACCTGCGACGTGGATGCAACGGTGGGCCAGATCCGTGCACTGCAGGAGGCTGGCGCCGACATCGTGCGGGTATCTGTGCCCTCCATGGATGCGGCCGAGGCCTTTGGTAAGATCCGCTCCATGGTGACGGTGCCGCTGGTGGCCGATATCCATTTTGACCACAAGATTGCTTTGCGGGTAGCTGAACTGGGTGTTGACTGCCTGCGGATCAACCCTGGCAATATTGGCCGGGATGATCGCGTGAGTGCGGTGATCAGCGCCGCACGGGATCGTAATATCCCGATCCGTATCGGGGTAAACGCCGGTTCACTGGAGAAGGCTCTGCAGCGCAAATATGGCGAACCGACACCGGAAGCCCTGGTGGAATCAGCGATGCGCCATATCGACATTCTGGACAAACACGATTTCCAGGATTTCAAGGTCAGCCTCAAGGCTTCGGAAGTGTTCATGACCGTGGCGGCGTACCGCCAGATCGCGGCACAGATTGACCAGCCCCTGCACCTGGGCATCACGGAGGCCGGTGGCTTCCGCTCCGGCACGGTAAAATCGTCGATTGGTTTGGGCATGCTGTTGATGGATGGTATCGGCGACACCATCCGGGTCTCCCTGGCAGCGGATCCGGTGCAGGAAATCAAGGTTGGCTTCGATATCCTCAAGAGCCTTCGCCTGCGCAGCCGTGGTATCAACTTCGTGGCCTGCCCGAGCTGTTCGCGGCAGAACTTCGATGTTATCCAGACAATGAATGATCTCGAAGCGCGGCTTGAAGACGTGAACGAGTCCCTGGACGTGGCCATTATCGGCTGCATCGTCAACGGCCCGGGCGAGGCTAAAGTGGCAGATCTTGGTCTTACCGGCGGTAGCCCCAAGAATTTGTTCTACATGTCGGGCAAGCCTAACCAGAAGCTGGATAATGCCAACCTGACCGATGATCTGGAGCGGCTGATCCGTGAGGAAGTAGCCCGTCGCAAGGAAAAGGAAGACGCGATCATCACCCGCTCGACTGACTGAGTGCAGATCGCCAAATCACTGAAACAGATAAGGTAGTAACTTGGCTAAGATCCAGGCAATTCGCGGGATGAACGATATCCTGCCAGAACAGACGCCGGTATGGCAGTTTGTGGAACACACGGTGAGGCGGGTACTTTCGCAGTACGGTTACCAGGAAATCCGTATGCCCGTGGTGGAACAGACTGATCTGTTCAAACGTTCCATCGGCGAAGTGACGGATATTGTCGAGAAGGAGATGTACACCTTCGAGGACCGCAATGGCGACAGCCTGACCCTGCGCCCCGAAGGCACCGCCGGCTGTGTGCGCGCTGCGGAAGAGCACGGCCTGCTTTTCAACCAGACCCGACGCCTGTGGTACACCGGGCCGATGTTCCGGCACGAGCGTCCGCAAAAGGGGCGCTACCGACAGTTCCACCAGATAGGTGTGGAATGTTTTGGCATGACCGGCCCGGATATCGACGCGGAACTGTTGGTGCTGACTGCACGCCTCTGGCGCGAACTCGGGCTGGCTGAGCATACCCGCCTGGAAATCAATTCCATTGGCACTTCGGCGGCCCGTCGGGAATACCGGGAGGCCCTGGTGGCCTACCTCTCGGGGTACCGGGACCGGCTGGACGAGGACAGTTTGCGCCGTCTGGAGTCCAATCCATTGCGCATTCTTGACAGCAAAGACCCGGGGACCCGGCAGCTTCTTGCAGACGCCCCCAAATTGGATGAATACCTGGACCCGGAGTCCGTAGAGCACTTCCGGGAGCTTTGTAGTCTGCTGGATGCCGCCGGTATCCGTTACACCGTTAACCCGCGTCTGGTGCGCGGGCTGGACTATTATGGCAAAACGGTGTTTGAGTGGATTACCGACAGCCTTGGTGCACAGGGCACGGTGTGTGCCGGTGGCCGTTATGACGGGCTGGTTGAGCAGCTAGGTGGCAAGTCCACTTGCGCCGTCGGGTTCGCCATGGGGCTTGAACGGCTGATCCTGCTACTGGAAACGCTCAACCTCGTTCCGGCGAGTGTCAACGGCAATGTGGATGTGTACGTGACGGCCATGGGCGACGCCACGGTGGCACCTGCGCTTGCCCTTGCTGAATCGCTGCGTTCGGCCTTGCCGGGAGCACGAATAATGAGCCATTGTGGCGGCGGCAGCTTCAAGAGCCAGATGAAAAAGGCAGACCGCAGCGGCGCCCGCTATGCCGTTATCCTAGGTGAGAATGAGCTGACTACGGGCACGGTTGGTCTGAAGCCCTTGCGCTCGGATGAACTACAGCAGGATGTTGGTCAGGCTGAACTGGCGGGTGTACTGGAAGAATTGCTGGGCCGCTGATGGCGGGCCGAAAGGCTACAGGCACAATAATCATTTATTACAGGAGTCATCATGGCTGAAATGCGTACTGAGGAAGAACAGGTCCAGGCAATAAAGGACTGGTGGAAGAATAATGGCACTTCGCTTCTGATCGGCATTGCTGTGGCCTTGGCCATCGTTTTTGGCTGGCAGGCCTGGCAGAACCATCAGATGCAGCAGCGTACCGAAGCGGCCTCCCAGTTTGCTGACCTGATCAACGCCTACAGCGATGAGAGTGATGAAAACCGCGCCGAGACCGTGGCGTATGTGGCTGAGACCCTCAGGGATGAATACACCGACAGTGCGTTCGCCATCTACGGCATGTTGATGCTGGCGCGGCAACAGATGATGGAGCAGAACGATGCGGAGGCTGCCATTGAGTCTCTCTCCTGGGCTCGGGAAAAGGCAGGTGACTCCGGACCGCTGGCACTGGTGATCCGTAACCGGCTCGCCCGCGCCCATTTTGCGGCCGAACAGTATGAACAGGCCCTTTCCACCATTGAGAGCGTGGGCGAAGCCGGCAGCTTCAATGCCATATTTACGGAGCTGAGAGGCGATATCCTGCTGGCCCAGGGAGACCGTGATGGTGCCCGTGAGGCTTATCTGGCTGCCCGAGAGCAGAACCAGCAGGGGCGTAGCGGTATTCTGGAACTCAAGCTTTCGGATCTTGGCGTAGGGGAGGGAGCCTGATGCCCCTGATGTTCCTAGGGCAAAAGCGCTCCGGTCCACTGATCGGCCTGTTGGTGACGGCACTGCTGGCCGGTTGCAGCAGTACGGATACCTTTGAGCAGCCTGCACCGCTGCCTGAGATCTCCGCCACTGTCGAACTCGAAAGCGTTTGGACCATGGGTGTAGGAGAGGGGCACGACGAAAACTTCCTCTATCTGGCGCCTCTGAACGCCGGCGATACGCTTTACGCCGCGTCAGCCGAAGGGGAAATCTGGGCGGTTGACCCGGAAAACGGTGCCGTCCTCTGGTACCAGGATCTTGACGAGGATATCAGCGCGGGAGTGGGCGGTGACCAGGGTAACCTCTACCTGGTTACCAGAGACGCCCAGCTGAAGGTGCTTTCGCGTCAGGACGGCACTGAGCTGTGGGAGCAGTCTCTCCCGAACGAGGCGCTGGCTTCTCCCCAGTCGAACGGGCGTCTTGTAGTGGTACAGACCATCGACGGCAAAGTGCTTGCTTTCAATACCAACGGTGGCGACAAGGCCTGGCAATACGACAGCGACGTGCCAGTACTGTCCATGCGGGCTGCGGCATCACCACTGGTGGGTGC
>JAWWAM010000341.1:0-3836 GCA_033721715.1 Marinobacter sp. | reverse complement strand
TGTGGTGTTCATAGCCTTTGGTTTGTTGATGGCTGTCGCCTGGGTGCGGTTGCAGGCACCGGATATTGCCCTGGCGGAAGCGGCTATCGGTGCCGGGCTTACCGGGGTGCTGTTATTGGATGCCGTCAGCCACCTGGGCAGCGCTCGTTCCCATGGGCAGGACAAGGGAGGCAGCGGGCAATGATCCGGGCTTTGAAAACTCTTGCTGTGGTTGCAGCCTGTGTTTCCTTTTCGGGACTTCTGGCGATCAGCATATGGACTATCGCTGGCCAACCGGCCCCGGTGAACCTGCCGCAACTGCTATCGGATAACATGGAGCGCAGTGGAGTGGAGCACCCGGTCACGGCGGTGCTGCTGAATTTCCGCAGTTACGACACCCTGCTCGAGATCGGCGTTCTGGTGATCGCCGGCATCGCCGGCATATCCATGGCAAAAACGGCATCGCTGGAGGATCCGGAACTGCGCACCTCGGACTCACTGCTTTACGGCCTGCAGCGCTGGTTCGTCCCACTGATGCTGATGTTGGCGGGGTATCTGTTGTGGGCCGGCGCGCACCGGCCCGGGGGCGCGTTTCAGGCCGGTGCCGTATTGGCTGCTACGGGGGTGTTGATGCGCCTCGGGGGTATCCCCATGGATTTTCTTCGCCCCGGGCTGCTGTTACGCCTGGGCCTGGTGCTGGGTTTTACGGTGTTTCTGCTGGTAGCAGTGGCGAGCGTTATCGGCGGTGATGCCTTTCTGGCGTATCCACCAGAGTTGACCAAACCCCTGATCCTGATTATCGAATCGGTTCTGACCCTGTCCATAGCCATGGTGTTACTGGCGCTGTTTGTGTCCGCCCCGGTCAATGATGCCGAGGACCGCGAAGAGGGGTCTTCGTCATGACGGCACCGCTGTTGTATGCGCTCGCAGGCGCCATTTTGTGCGGCATCGGTCTGTTCGGGCTGTTGTGGCTGTCCCACCTGCTCCGCAAATTGGTGGCGTTCAACATTATGGGGTCTGGCGTGTTTCTGGTGCTGGTGGGCTTGCCCCAGCACCAGGGCGGGCAGGACCCGATACCTCAGGCCCTGGTGCTTACCGGTATTGTGGTGGCTATCGCCGCCACGGCACTGGCTGTGGTGCTGATACGGCGTTATTACCATCTGTCCGGATTGACCAGCCTGACGGGCGAGCCTGCCTCCCGGGAGGGTGGCCCGGAATGACCCTTTGGTTGATGGCCGGATTGTTGTTTACTCCGCTGGCCTGGGCCGTGCTGACACTGCTGACGGATTTTGCCTGGGGCCGAGTGGTGACATGGGGCGGAATCGTGGTTCAGGTGCTGGTGTCGCTGGGTCTCTGGCTGGCGGTGTCCCGGGACGGGGGTTTCTATTATGGCCTGGGTGGCTGGGAAGCACCGCTTGGCATCGAGCTTCGGGTTGACGGGCTTGCTGTCACCTTCGTGTTACTTACCGCTGTCGTTGCCAGTGCCTGCGGTTTCCATGCCGGAGTTTATATCGATCCGGACAAACCCTGGCACCGCTATTTCTGGCCCCTGTTCTGGTTTCTCTGGTCGGGGCTTAACGCGGTCTGGCTCGGTGGCGATCTCTTCAATCTTTATGTCGGGCTGGAGCTGATCAGTCTCTCTGCTGTGGGCCTGGTGGCCCTGGGTGGCAAGGCCGCGGCGTTGCGGGCGTCACTGAGATACCTGTTGGCGGCATTGTTGGGTTCGCTGGCTTACCTGCTTGGCGTGGCATTGATATACGGGCAATTCGGCACCCTGTCCATTGCGGGGGTCGTGTTCTGGCTGGAGGACCATCCCGTGCCGGCCGGTTCCGGACTCGCGCTGGCTTTGATGGTCACAGGCCTTGCGTTGAAAACCGCACTTCTTCCTCTTCATCGCTGGCTGCCGCCGGCGCATGGAATTGCCCAGTCGCCGGTCAGCGCATTGTTGTCGGCGTTGGTGGTCAAAGCCTCCTTTTATATTGCGGCCAGGCTGTGGCTGGAGCTTGGCGAGCCGCTTGGCAACCTGGCTGCGGCGCAGTTGGTGGGCCTGCTGGGCAGCGCGGCTGTGGTCTGGGGCAGTTGGCTGGCCCTTCGTCAGTCAGAGCTGAAACAGGTGGTGGCCTATTCATCCGTGGCGCAGATTGGTTATCTGTTCCTGTTGTTTCCGCTGACGTATTCAGTGTCGGAGTCGGTGTCACAGCAGGCTCAGCAGGGCATTACCCTTCAGGTCATCAGTCATGCCCTGGCAAAAGCGGCCATGTTCCTTGCTGCCGGTAATCTGATTCTGTCCACCGGAAGTAATCGCGTGAACGCACTGACCGGCGTCAGCCGTTTCCTCCCATTCTCTCTGTTCTCCTTTGGCCTGGCCGGAGTCTCGTTGATGAGCCTGCCGCCGTCCGGTGGGTTTGCGGCCAAATGGCTGCTACTTCAGGCCAGCCTGAGTAGCGGCCAATGGTGGTGGGGGCTGGTGCTGTTGACGGGTGGCCTGCTCTCGGCGGCGTACGTGTTCCGGATCTACCGCGCCTCTTTTCTGGAAAACTCTGAGACGGATGAGTTCTACCATCCGTCCAGGAGCCTGGAAGTAATACCGATGGTCCTGGCGTTGATGGCGATCGGGCTCGGCCTGGTATCTGAAGAGGTACTCTCGGTGATGGCGCTGCCGTTTGAAGAAGGGGGCTCGCCATGACGTTGAACGCATGGATTCCGGTTTTTGCGTTGATGACATCACTGGTCGCAGCGCTGGTGATTTTTCTTCTGCCCGAAAAGGGATACCGCCTGCGAACAACGGTGAACCTGGGCGCTGCTCTGGTAAAGCTGGGGCTGGTGGTGGTGATGGTCTGGGGCGTGTTTCGCGGGGTGGATTATGGCTTGAGCTTTACCATGGTTCCTGGCGTGGCGTTTGTGCTGAAAGCCGATGCTCTCTCGATGATGTTTGCCGGGCTGTCGGCGGTGCTCTGGTTACTGACAACAATCTATGCCGTGGGCTACCTGGAGGACTCGCCCAATCGCAGCCGGTTCTTCGGTTTTTTCAGCCTGTGCGTCGCCAGCACCATGGGTATTGCCCTGGCAGGAAACCTGTTCACTTTTTTCCTGTTCTACGAAATGCTGACCCTGTCTACCTATCCGCTGGTGGTTCACCGGGGTACTGAAAAGGCCTTGAGGGCGGGGCGGACCTATCTGATCTATACGCTTTCCGGAGGCGCCCTGCTGTTGCTGGCGATTGCCTGGCTGCACGATGTGGCGGGGGATCTGCCATTTCGTGAAGGTGGTCATTTCATAGATGCCGATCCGGACATTCACCGGTCGCTGATCCTGATCTTTGTATTGCTTGTAGCCGGGCTGGGGGTAAAAGCGGCGATTTTCCCCCTCCATGGTTGGCTACCCCAGGCGATGGTGGCGCCGGCTCCGGTCAGTGCGCTTCTGCATGCCGTGGCGGTGGTAAAAGCCGGTGCCTTCGGGATTGTGCGGGTGGTGTATGACATTTATGGCGTGGAGGCTTCGTCGGCGCTAGGGGTTCTGGAGCCGCTTGCCTGGCTGGCCGCCTTCACCATCCTGTTCGCTTCGGTTCGGGCACTGTCGCAGGTTGATCTCAAACGCCGGCTGGCCTTTTCTACCATAAGCCAGGTGTCATACATCATTCTCGGGATTTCCCTGTTCGGGCCAGTCGCAGCCGCAGGCGGATTGGTTCATCTGCTGCACCAGGGGCTGATGAAGATCACTCTGTTTTTCTGTGCAGGCAACTATGCAGAAACGCTGGGCATTCACCGCATTGATGAGATGGATGGCGTGGGGAGACGTATGCCCGGCACATCGCTGGCGTTTACCATCGGCGCGTTTGGCATGATTGGCGCGCCGCC
>JAWWAM010000340.1:0-3841 GCA_033721715.1 Marinobacter sp. | reverse complement strand
TATCAGATCGCCCTGGTGCGCAGTGGCAGCAATCCGGTAAACGATGCATTGGCTGGTCATGTAAAAGAGGCGTTCGCTGACTTGAGGTGAAGGATCTGAAGTTGCACAAAAAAGTCCCGGCGCGGAACACCGGGACTTTTCGGGTTTGCACTCGCTGACTGTTACATCATCTCATCAACGCGCTCACGGGTTTCCGGATCGCTGTTGTACGCGGTGGCGATGCTGTTGTAGGTCTGGATTTCCATGTTCTCGTCTTCAATAACCTTGACCATTTCGTCATTGGCTTGCTGTTGGAGCTCCTGAGCTTTGGCCTGGTCATCCGCAGACTCGATCTTCTTCATGTACTCATCACGGACCTCGTTGATGCCTTTCTGGGCACTTACGAATTTTTCCAGTTCCTGATCGTTGAAATCGGTCTGAGGAGCACTTTGCTCACCCTGCATGGCATTGCTGCCGCTTTGCTGATTCTGATCCTGTGCCAGAACAGGGCCGGTTGCCAGCAGTGCCAAAGATGCGGTCAGTGAGATCAAAAGCTTGTTCATACGTCTCTCCTTGGTTTGCTCAGTTTGCTTCATTCAAGTGCGGGCAGATTCACCCGCCTTCTAAGGTTCACTGAGCACGTATCAAGTCCCATGCCAGTATGAAACCCTACCGGCAAATCGAATGAAAAGGTAAAATTATCAGTGTCTTACGGATTTAAGGCGGGTTAACTCTGCTTAACCCGGTTTGTGGCATATCGCCTCATGAGGCGTTGTTGTGTGGCAACGGGTCAATGCCCGCGAAAACGGGCGGAGCGCTTGGCCAGGAACGCTGAGACTCCCTCGGCAAAATCTTCCGTTCGGGTCATTTCCAGAAAGGCCGCCCGCTCTGCTTCCAGATGGGCGGCCAGCTGATCACCGTTGGCCCGGTCGGTAAGCCGGCGGAACGCGCCAAAGGCACGGGTCGGTCCGCTGGCGACTTTGCCGGTGATCTCGGTCAACAGATTTTCATAGCCGTGCTCCGGGGCAAACTCGGTAATCAGGCCCCAGTCTTTGGCCTCCGCAGCACTGAGAGTTTTCCCCAGCAGCATCAACTCCGCTGCCCGCCCAGCGCCTATCTTGTGGGCCAGAAACCAGCTGCCGCCACAGTCAGGAACAGCGCCGATGCCGTTGTAGGCGACCAGAAACCTGGCATCCTCCCGCGCGACCACCAGGTCTGACATCAGCGCCAGACTGAGCCCCGCGCCGGCGGCGACGCCCCTGACCGCGGCGATCACCGGCGCATCCATACTGCGCAGCTGCAGGATGGCAGGATTGACAGCGTCCAGGATGGCGCTGATGGCATTGCCCGCCTGCTCTGGAGTGCCTGCCATACTGGATACGTCACCGCCCGCCATAAAGGCACGCCCCGCCCCTGCCAGAACAACACATCGCACGCCCGATAAGGATTTCAGCCCCTGGACAGCGGCCAGAAAATCCTCCGCCAGGGGCACATTGATCGCGTTCAGGGCTTCCGGCCGGTTGAAGGTCAGTGTTGCCACACCGGTCTCAGGGTCAAAATCGGTGGTTACCAGTTTATCGGCCATATCGGATTTTTCTCACGCCATGGTGCATCTGGAGGTCAGTTCCCTGCGTAACGTCATCATCCTGCGTCAGGTAACAGCGTAGAAGCGTTTGCCTAATGTTGCCTGCATGGACTACTTTAAATCTGGGTCGGGGCGTGCCTCGATGACAAGAAAAAACAAGAATTACAATCATCTTTAGGCGTAAGCGGGGTAGCTGCGAGGCGTGTTCACATGCCCGTATACCCGCCGCCAGGGGTGCGGGGAGGTGAAGTGAGCATCCTTGAAATCAGTAACCTGTCTCTCTCGTTTGGTGGTGTAACGGCCCTGCAGGATGTCAGCTTCCGCGTGCCCGAAAACACCGTCACGACCATTATCGGCCCCAACGGCGCCGGCAAGACGTCCCTTTTCAATTGCATTTCCGGTTTCTACAAGCCCCAGCAGGGCACGATCAGTTACCAGGGCCAGGTGCTTTCAGCTGGCATCAAACCGCCCAAACGGGCTGCGCTGGGCCTGGCCCGGACCTTTCAGAACATTGCCCTGTTCCGTGGGATGACCGTATTGGACAACATAAAACTCGGCGCCCACGTTCACATGAAAAGCGGCTTGCTGAGTGCACTGGCCTATTTCGGCCCTGCCCGTCGGGAGGAAATAGCCGTTCGCAGGGAGGTCGAGCAGCGAATCATCGATTTTCTGGAAATTGATCATATCCGTCGTCAGCCGGTGGCGAGTCTCTCCTACGGTTTGCAGAAACGGGTGGAGCTGGCGCGGGCACTGGCCATGCGCCCGAAGGTGCTGATGCTGGACGAGCCGGTGGCCGGCATGAACCGGGAGGAAAAAGAGGACATGGCCCGCTTTATTCTGGATATCCGGGAGGAGTGGGGCATTACCGTGCTGATGGTGGAGCACGACATGGGCATGGTGATGGATATTTCCGACCACATTGCAGTGCTCAATTTCGGCCAGGTCATTACCGAAGGGCTGCCGGCGGCTGTCCAGAAAAACCCTGAGGTGATCAAAGCCTATCTGGGCAACAGTGACATCGACAGCCTGCGCAAGAAGCTCAATCCGGAAGGGGAGGCCGCCTGATGGACTGGTTGTTCTTTGGTGAAATCAGCCTGGCAGGGCTGGCCATGGGCGGGCTCTATGCCCTGATCGCGCTGGGGTTCGTGATTATCTACAAGGCCACCCGCGTCATCAATTTCGCCATCGGCGAAATCATGATGTTTGCCGCTTATCTGTTTCTGGCCTTCGCGGGTGGCATGGAACTCTCGCCATGGATTGCTCTTCCGATGGCGGTGCTCGGCGGCAGTATACTCGGTGGGGTGATCGAGAAGACCATGATCCGGCCGATGCTGGGCGAATCTCCGATCTCGGTGGTGATGGTGACCATCGGTATTGCCAGCATCCTGGTAGGCCTGGTGGAGTTCATCTGGACGGCCGATCCCCAATTGCTGCCCCGTTTCCTGCCCCGGGAGCCAGTGTTTATCGGCCCGCTCTACCTGGCTCCGAAGATTGCCTACGGTTTTCTGATCGGCTCAGCACTGTTGGTTATCTACCTGCTTTATTTCCGTTTCTCCCGGGGCGGCGTTGCGTTGCGGGCAACCGCTTCTGACCAGGCGGCCGCCTACTCCATGGGCATTAATGTGCGCCGTGTCTTCAACATGGCCTGGGTGTTCGGTTCTCTGGCCGCTTCGCTGGCCGGTGTCCTGGTGGCTGCTACCGGTGGCCTCAGCCCCCAGTTCGGGATTATTGGCCTGAGTGTGCTGGTGGTGGTGATTGTCGGTGGACTGGACAGCATCCTGGGGGCACTGATTGCCGGAGTGTTCATCGGCTGGCTGGAGACCGTGGCTGGTGCCTATTTTGGAGGCGAGTACCGGATGCCGGCTACGTTTCTGGTTCTGGCCGTGATTCTCGTTATTCGACCCTATGGCCTCTTTGGCACCCACGAAATAGAGCGAGTGTAAGATGCGTATCGGTGACGCAAAACAGACTTACGAGGCCGATGAGGCGATCTGGACCACTCACACCCAGCAGTTCTGGTTTGGCCTGTTTGTGCTGCTACTGCTGGTGTTTCCCTTCATGGCCAATTCCTATCTGCTGTACCTGGGATGCCTTGTGGGTATTGCCGTGATCAGCACCACTGGCCTGAACATCCTCACCGGCTTTACCGGCCTGATTTCCCTCGGCCAGGCCGGGTTCATGGGGGTTGGAGCGTATACCGTAGCCTGGCTCTCACTCAATACCGGCCTGCCGTTTCCGGTCACCCTTTTGCTGGCCGGGCTTATGGCTGCCGGCGTG
>JAWWAM010000339.1:0-3843 GCA_033721715.1 Marinobacter sp. | reverse complement strand
GGAATCCAGCGGTGACTTGCGTGCTGTCCAGGAACTACTGGGCCATGCCGACATAGCAACAACACAAGTCTATACTCATCTCGATTTTCAGCACCTGGCAAAGGTATACGACCAGAGCCACCCCCGTGCCCGCCGTGGCCAGAAGCAAGGCAGGGAGAGGTAAATGTCATCGGATTCGGCCTGGAAAGAAAAGTATTTGGCAGCCATTGAGTTGGCTGAAGAGCGCGAGTCGCAGTGGACCGCTGAACGGAATCAGTTCCAGCGCATGCTTGTTCGTACCAGCCTGGCCTCGGAAGGCCAGAACCAGGAACTGGACCGCTTGCTGGCGAGCCTGCGCAGCGAACTGCGTAAAGATTCTCTGGATTCGGGGAGCTGGCACAAACTACAGGACCGGATCGACCGCCAGGTGTCGGCACTTGACGAACAAAAAGCGGATTCTGCGCGCCGGACCAGGGCCACTCTTGAACATCTGTTATCGGGGCTGCGTTCCCACTCCCTGTTTGCCAGCAACAAGGATCGCCTCCGGGACCTGGAAAAACGACTCCGTAAACCGGATACGCTGCAGTTGCACTTTACCCTCTGGCTGTCGGATTTCGCGGGAGTTCTGGAAACCGGGCTGACGGAAACGGGGGACCAGGGGGGCAAGCCTGGCGTGTTGGGCAGACTGTTCGGTTCCCGGGATTTCCTGCCTGCCACACCCGAAGCCAGCGCCCGGGGCGAGACCGCCGAAGCGTCCAGCGACGAAGCAGATCTGGACCGGGGTGATGCCGAAGAAACGGGCCAACGCCTGAGAGTTGCCCGGCGGGTGGGCGAGTTGCTGGGGCACATGTTGGGCCAGGTGTCTCTGGATCCAGCGTCCGAGGCCAGAGCCAGGCGACTTCAGGAGTCCCTGCTGAACAGTGATAACTGGGACGAATTGCGGGAAGGTCTGAACGGGGTCGCGGAGCTGGTTATTGCTGCCGTTACCCGAAGCCAGAGGGAATTCGAAGCCTTTCTGCGGCGGCTGGATGAGCGGCTGGAGTCATTGCGGCAGTGTTTTTCCGACCAGTCTACGGCGCAGACCGGGCGCCTCAATGCTTCAGAAGCATTGGATCGTGAAATCCGGGATGAACTGCAGACACTTGGCGAGCAGGTGGAGTCCAGTGCCGATTTCGACCAGCTGAAAGCCTCAGTGGGGCAGCATCTGGAGTCGATCAGTGGGGCTGTGGAACGCTTTCGTACCCAGGAGACCGAGCGCGAGAGGAACCTGTCACAACAGCTGGAACTGATGCACGAAAAGCTGGCGGCGGTTGAAACGCACTCGGAGCAGGTGCGGGAAGAACTGGCCGAAGAGCGCCAGAAGGCGCTGAGGGATGTGCTGACCCAGTTGCCCAACCGGGAAGCCTGGCAGGAACGCCTTGCCTTCGAATATCAGCGTTGGCAGCGCTACCGGCACCCCCTGACGGTTGGCGTGCTTGATATTGATTATTTCAAGCGGGTGAACGATTCCTATGGCCATAAGGCCGGGGACAGGGTGCTGCAGCTGGTCGCCAAGGCCCTGAGTGACCGGCTGAGAACCACGGACTTCATTGCCCGCTTTGGGGGTGAGGAATTTGTTATTCTGATGCCGGAGACGCCACCGGACGTCGCCTGCTCCGTTCTTGACGGCATGCGCAAGCATATCGCCGCCTTGCCGTTCCATTTCCGGGGCGACCCTGTATCGGTGACATTTTCCGCGGGGCTTGCGGAATTTGTTGAGGGCGACGATGAGGACGACGTTTTTGACCGCGCGGACAAAGCGCTCTATCAGGCCAAGGACTCGGGTCGCGACAGGGTGCTGATCAGTGACGCATCAGCGCATCCAGCTCATCGATAATTTCTGCCCAGTCGGAGTCGTCTTCCAGTCCCTCTTCCAGAAAGTGGGACTGGCTTTCGGACCAGAACGGCGCATCCTGCAGAGCAATCTCTGAAGGAAGGGGCGAGTGCTTCGCAATGAAATCCTCAATGCTCTGTTTGTCAGAGGGCATGCCAAGCTGCTCGAACAGGGTGCTGAACGTGTGATTGCTGGTGTCCATCGTAGTGGTTCTCCCTGGGGTAATCCCCGTTTTGTCGATGACTGCGGGTGTACTCACGATAATGCGGGTAACCCGCTGAATGCAATCAGAAGAATTTACGGGTATGGTTCCCTGAACTGTAGCCAAACCGGTGAGGATATCCAGTGAGGGTCGGCTTTTATTTTCTGTTGCTAGTCAACTGCCTTCTGGTTTCCGGTATGTCGGTGGCAGAGCCGCCTCAACCTTCCCCGGCACCGGTTCTGGGCAGCGCAGATCTGCAGTGGCTGCAGGACCGCGACGTCTTCCGCATCGGTGTTCGTCCCGACCAGGTCCCCCTGGTATTCGACACAGGGGAGGGGCAACTGGCTGGTCTGTTCATTGACTATCTTGAGCGGATATCGGACAAGCTGGATGTGCCGGTGGAGCCGGTTGCAGGCAGCGAGGCGCAGCTGGAGGAATGGCTCGGCGATGGCACGCTGGACGCCAGGCTGAACACCCGACTGGCCCGTCAACCGGTGCCGTCCGGGGTCGCCGTAACATCGCCAATGATGAGCCTGACCTACGGCATCTTTGTCCATTCGGGGGATGCCGGCATCCGCAAGCTGTCAGATCTTGAAGGTGCCCGCATAGCCCTGATTACAAACGATCCCAATCAGTTTTCCCTGCTCGACCCGGTCGACCGTCTGTCTCCGGTCCCCGTCAGCAGTGTCAGTGAGGCAGTCAGTATGCTTCTTTCCGGCCAGGCTGACGCCTTCCTGGGACCGGTTCCGGTGGTTTCCGACTACCTTCAGTCCGCCATGGTAAACGGGGTGGGCATGGCCACGCTGCTGAGCCATCAATCAGTGGACGTAGTGCTTGAAGTCAGCGCGGGTGAAGATCAGGCGTACCGGGTTCTCAATCAGGCAGTCCTGGCTATCGGCCATAACGAGCATCGCATCATTCGCCAGTCCTGGTTACAAACAGAGTTGCCAGCACAGGATCCATCCGCCATTGCCCTGTCTCTGACTGAAAGTGAATTCCTCAAACAAAACTCCGATCTGAGAGTGGCCTTCCGGCCAGACTGGCCGCCATTCGAGTTTACCCAGGATGGTCAGGCCACCGGCCTCGTGCCGGATCTGGTTACCCGCCTGGAAAAACAGCTCAATGTTCGCTTCAGTCGCGAAGTGATGTCCGACAGCGCCAATGCCGAAGCGGCCCTGCGCAACGGGGACGTGGACATACTCCCGGCTCTGTCGCGAACCCCCCGGGTGGAGGAAGAATTCCTTTTCAGCCGAGCCTATCTGACCGTTCCGATTGCCCTGGCGATCCGTGATGACGGGCGGTTTATCGGAGAATTGCAGCAGCTCAGGGATGAGAAAGTGGGCGTGGTGAATCGTCAGGCCGGGCATGATTACCTGCTGATCAATCATCCCAACCTCGATCTCTACCCCGTGACGTCCATCGAGGAAGGGTTGCTGGCGCTATCCAATGGGGATCTGGATGTAATGGTCACGCACATCCCGGCAGTGAGTTACACGGTGGCCCGCCTGGGGCTTTCCAACCTGAGGATTACCAGCATCACCCCCTATGAATACGAGCTGCGTTTCGCGGTCGACAAGGACAGGCCGGAATTGCACCGAATTCTGAACAAGGCCCTGGGCAGCCTGGATGCATCGGAAACCGAGTCGATCTACAACCGCTGGATCCATCTGGATATCGAACAGGAAACCGATTACACCGTGGTGCGCCGGATTGTGCTGATCGCCATCGTCGTGGTGCTGATCTTCCTGTACTGGAACCGCAAGTTGTCGCGTGAGGTGGACGAGCGAAT
>JAWWAM010000338.1:0-3850 GCA_033721715.1 Marinobacter sp. | reverse complement strand
CCCTGGCCACCCTCTGTGCCCAGAGTGGTGTACTCGGCCATCAGGGTCAGTGCATCCGTCGCAGCGTAACGGGCAAAGATCATGGTCAGATCTGTGTCGTTATCGCTTGAGTTGATGTCATCCTCGCCTTCGCCATAGCTGGCCCCCAGGGTGGTGCGGTTGATCTTGTAGGTGGTCTCGACGTACCACTGGCTGGCATCTTCCTCATTCGGGTCCAGACGCGCGGCGAATACGCCGTTACCAGTACCTGACGTCACAGAGTAGTTGCCCCGGACATTCAGGTCACCAAGGGATACCGAACCGCCAAAATCAATGCCGGACATGGTGTAGTCGTCAAATGTTCCTGATTTTGAATCCACGTCCTGGGTAAAGGCACTGGACCACAGGGAGAACATATCCGCAGAGTAGACCACGTTGCCCTCGATACGTGGAGTGGTGTATTCGGCATCTGCCACACCATCAACCTTGGAGGGGCTGAACACACCCACTTTGAACTGCAAACCGCCCAGGTTATTGGAGGTGTACATCACACGGGGCGTGAAGTTGGCGTAGAAGTAACCGTTACCGATGCGGCCCGCAGTTGCCGCTACCTGGTCAGGGCCACCAATCAGGCCGACACCGAGGCCACTGCCATTGTCGCCGATAGCCGGGACACCGAAGATGCCGAACCCCTTACCGATGTTTACCTTGCCGAAGTCACCGGCCACCGCAATTTCGGACACCCGGCTACGGAAGTTCGCATTGGCATCACCAGGGGCAATATCGGCGTTCATCTGGAAATGGCCAGAGACTTCGAGACCACTCTGGGTCGGGGCATAGATGTTGGTTTGCAAGGTGGCAGGATTAAAGCCGGTGGTGATGGTAAATGAATCTTCATCGGTCGGATCGTCGTAGTTGCCAAGCACAGCGAAGATCGGAATGTGGCCATTGAAGCCCGCTCTCCAGCCGCTGTCCGACTCGAATGAAGTCTCAGCGGAAGCCGGGGCGGCGAATGCCCCGGCAACCATTGCAACACTCACGGCCAGCGCAGACAGCTTGAAGGATTTTGCGTTCGAACATTTGTTGTTTTCGATCATGATAGCTTCCTATTATTGTTTGAGACTCTGCGGCCCATCTTTTCTGACTCTCGTTGGCAGCCGGATTACGCTTTTTATCAATGAGTTGAGTCGTTCCTCCGGTTCGAGGGGCACTGTCGTCCCGAACCTTCATTACGGCCAAAGACCGTTTTCTGTTTTCGAGACACAACAAATTTAGCGCGAGAGAAAAAAAATAGAAAGTTTTAGAACATATTTTTTTCGATTTAGTTACAGAACAATTCCACCGATATGAAGATGTAGAGTTTAAGACACTGTATTAACTACATTTATCGCCGTTACACATTCTCTCACAAATTTTCGTTGACGAACCATCAAGCGAACATTAGGCTCGTTTATGTAGTTAAACAAACAACAAAAACGGGTGTCACATGAAGAATTGGCCGGTTGTCGCTGGAATTTTCTGTCTGTTTTTCTTCAACGCTGTCAGTCACGGATCCGACACTTTCAATGCGCTGCCGGAAGCGCGCCAACAGGTAATCGAACGGTGGGTTTCCGAACATTTTCCGGCATCCACCCTGTCGCCCCGTGAGCAGGCCGATGAGCTCGCCTGGTTCTCAAAGGCGGCTGAACCACTTGAAGGTCTGGAAATCTCTGTGTTGTCCGAGAACCTGGCCACCCACCGTTATGAATCCGACGTTCTCGCACGGGCGTTTTCAGAGATAACCGGCATCAAGGTTACTCATGATCTGAAGCCGGAAGGCGAGGTTATCCGTCAGGTCAACCTGCAACGGATCATGGCGGCAAAAGGCCGGTACGATGCCTTCGTCAATGATTCAGATCTGATTGGCACTCACTCCCGCACCGGCTGGGCGCTGGCCCTGAGTGATTACATGGAAGGAGCAGGCAAGGCCTTCACCCTTCCGACCCTGGACCTGGGTGACTTTATCGGACTCAGTTTTGTAACCGGGCCCGACGGCAAGATTTACCAGCTTCCTGATCAGCAGTTCGCCAACCTTTACTGGTTCCGGTATGACTGGTTCCAGCGCCCGGAACTGCGTGCAAAATTCCTCGAACGCTACGGCTATGAGTTGGGCGTGCCACTGAACTGGTCTGCCTACGAAGACATTGCCGAGTTCTTTACGGTTCATGTGAAGGAAATTAATGGCGAACGCGTGTACGGGCACATGGATTATGGAAAACGTGATCCCTCGCTGGGATGGCGCTTCACCGATGCGTGGTTATCCATGGCGGGCGCAGGGGATCCAGGCCTGCCCAATGGCCTGCCGGTGGACGAATGGGGCATCCGGATGGAGGAATGCCACCCCGTGGGGTCCTCGGTTGAGAGAGGCGGAGCCACGAACGGGCCCGCGGCAGTCTACGCCCTGCAAAAATACATAGACTGGCTCAAAAGCTATGCTCCGCCTGAAGCCCCCGGCATGAACTTCTCGGAAGCAGGGCCGGTACCAGCACAGGGGCAGATAGCACAGCAGATCTTCTGGTACACAGCCTTTACGTCCGACATGACAAAACCCGGGTTGCCCGTGGTTAACGAGGACGGCACCCCAAAATGGCGGATGGCCCCCTCCCCCTACGGCGCCTATTGGTCTGAGGGTATGAAGCTGGGCTACCAGGACGTAGGAGCCTGGACCATACCGCGGGTGATGAGCGATCGCCGGCAAAAGGCGGCCTGGCTCTACGCCCAGTTCACAGTTTCCAAGTCCGTGTCGCTGCAGAAAACCCTGGTAGGACTGACTCCCATTCGGGAATCCGATCTTGATTCACCGGAAATGCAGCAGAAAAGTGCCGAACTCGGCGGACTTGTGGAATTCTATCGCAGCCCAGCGCGGGAGGCCTGGACGCCGACCGGTGTAAACATAGCCGATTACCCCAAACTGGCTAAACTGTGGTGGCCGAACATTGCCGACGCCATGTCCGGGGAGCGGACTGCACAGCAAGCCATGGACAAGCTGGCCGAGAGCCAGGACAGAGCGATGGCCGTTATGGAACGAAACTTCTCCGTCAACGACTGCGCACCCCGCATAACCCCGGACAACGAGGCGAAAGGTCGCGACTGGTGGCTGGCGCAGCCCGGGGCCCCGAAACCAAAACTGCAGAACGAGAAACCACCTGGAAAGACCATCCGCTACGAAGACCTGCTCGCCCGGTGGGAGAAAGCCCGCTGAGCCATTCCGGGCGGTAACCAGGCTTACGGCCCGAGAATGCCCGCGACCCGTTGACGCAACTCCGGGATCACTTCTTCTTCAAACCAGGGGTTGCGACGTAACCACAGATTGTTTCGCGGGCTGGGGTGAGGCAGCGGCAGCAACTCCGGCCATTCCTCCCGCCAACGCTTTACCCGCTCGGTGACCGACGCTTTCCCGCCGGGCAGATGCCAGGCATGGGCGTACTGGCCGATAGCCAGGGTCAGCTCTATGTGCTCCAGCCGCTCCAGCAAGAGGTCTCGCCAGGCGGGCGCACATTCAGGTCGGGGCGGCATGTCACCGGATTTCCCGGTACCGGGATAACAGAACCCCATGGGCAAAATGGCCAGTTGCTCTTCGTCGTAGAAGGTGTCCCGGCTTATGCCCATCCAGTTCCGCAACCGATCACCACTGGGATCATTAAAAGGCAGGCCGGTCTCATGGACGCGGCGGCCCGGCGCCTGTCCCACAACCAGAATGCGAGCAGAACGGGAAATCTGGATAACCGGTCGAGGCCCCAGGGGAAGCTGCGACTCGCATATCGTGCACTGGCGCACCTGCGCCACCAACTCCTCGAAAGGTAGCCGGGATTCAATACTGGTCATTCTTGCT
>JAWWAM010000337.1:0-3852 GCA_033721715.1 Marinobacter sp. | reverse complement strand
GCCGAGCTCTCCACTGGCCGCCACAGTGCCATGTCTTCTATTTTGCGCTACCGCTTCACGCAGACGAACAAGGCGTTCCCGGACTGCCCGTCCCAGGGCTCTATTTTGCCGTAGTCGTGCTCGAATATATGAACCTCGAAACAGGGCTCCAGCAGCTGTGCAAGCTCCTCGAAGCCCAACGCCACCATGGGATGCTCGTCCTCCCAGGCCTCACTGACACTTTGCGTCTCTTTTTTGATCCACAGTTTGAGTGACTGCTGCTCGCCATAGCCGCGGTAGTGCCAGCCTGAACTGAATGTGAAAATGGCGTCCTGGTGCTCTGCGGTATGGGTTACGAACAGGTTGTTGTTGATCTTGTTTTTGTCCACCGCATTGAAGCAGAACACCCCATTGGCCTGCAGCGCATCGTGGACGCTGGTGATGCAGGATTTCAGACGGTCGATGTCACTGTTGTAGTGAATGGAATACAGAAAGCAGGTGATCAGATCGAAAGGCTGGTCAAAGGCAAAGCTGCCAATGTCGCCCAGGGTGAATTCGGCTTCAGGGCAGCGCATTTTCGCTTTATCCAGCATAGGCTGATTGATGTCCAGGCCCTGGCTTTGGTACCCAAAGTCGAGGAAATGCCGAATGTGGGGGCCGGTTCCGCAGGCCAGATCCAGGTGGCTGTAACCGCCGTTTCCGAACAGCTGGTTTAGCCTGCGCACGCCGGTGCATTGTTCCCGGTAGTCGATGTCGGCACACATCAGGTCGTAATAACCGGAGAGGTCGGTGTAGAGCTTGGTGGACGGTGGCATGACGGCTCACGGGATGGGCGGGATAGGTGGCTGGGCGGCAGTATAGCAGAAGGTGCTTGAAGGCGGTGTAGCGGGTGACATCATCGAACGGCCGGTTTGGTCAATTCGACACACCCACGCTTTCATCACGAGGGGTAATGAGTACAGATCAGGTCACTCGGTCATGCCCTTGTCCGAAGGAGTTTTGTGCTCCTCCTTTTTCTGCTTGCCGGACTGGGCATCCGTTTCCGACTCATCTGTGCCAGTTGCGTCATCTGTATTGTATTTGGACTTCTTGGACTCCTCGTGTAGCTCAGAGTTCTGATCCTCGGGCTCGGCATGTTGGTCCATATCCTGCTCGCCCAGATCCTTATCCCCGTTGCTGCCTTCTTCGGCGAGCGACACAGCTGAACCCAGGGCTATGGCCGGTGTGATCAGGGCATAAAAGGCGAGTGAATGTAACTTTTTCATAGATTACTCCTTCGAATACGAGTTTCAGACGGACCAAACGTCCTGTCTGAGCGCCTCATCGCAGCTTCTCTCAATGGCGTTAAGTGGATAAGGAGACTGAATCGCCACGAACTACGGAATCCCGGATGACCTTTTAATCTAAGCTCAGGAAGGTGTGCTTATCAACTCGGCATATCAGATAGGAGGGTGGGCCATCTTCTCTTTTGAAGGCTTAGGGTATGGTATGCCCGTAACTTGCCCTCAGGGAAGCGCTGTGTTTTTGATAAGCAATTGATGCCAGCTGGGCTCGGGTACGGGCCGGCTATAGTGATAGCCCTGTCCTTTCGTGCAGCCAAGAAGCCGTAAAGTCGTTATATGCCTTGATTCTTCAATTCCTTCGGCGACGACCTCTGCCCCAAGTGCCGCAGCGATAAATATAGTTGCTTTGACGATCGCCTGTGCGTAAGCCCCGTCGTCCAGTTGGCTGACAAAGCTTTTATCTATTTTGATTTCATTGAACCAGTAGTCTTTCAAATGGCCCAGCGAGGAATAGCCTGTTCCAAAGTCGTCCAGGGACAGGCGAACCCCCATCGCACTGAGGGCTTCCAGATCCTGCCTCAAGGCCTGGCTGTGTTGCTCGAAGACGCTTTCAGTGATCTCCAGGGTCAACTCCCCCGGGGCCACGCTGAAGTCAGTCAATGCCTTGCGAACTTTGTCCGGGAAAGAGCCCAGCTGGAACTGGATCAGGGAAACATTTATCGACACCGGGCAGGTTCCAAGTCCCGAACCCCTCCAGGCTTGAAGATCCCGGCAGGCTTGTCGCAGCACCCAATCTCCTATTGGCCCGATGAGCTGGCTTTGTTCAGCCAGAGGGATGAACAGATCTGGTGGAATAAAGCCCATTTCAGGGTGATTCCATCGCAACAAAGCTTCCGCCGAGACGATGCGACCGCCCTCAAGATCAACCTGGGGTTGGTAATAAAGCTCCAATTGATCGGCTTCGAGGGCGTGGCGTAACTTCGTTGTGAGGTCCACGGTTTTGCGCGTTTCACGCTCGAGCTCTTTGGTGTATTGAGACCAGGTCACCGCCGGATTATGTTGGCTCCGATGCAGCGCCAATGCCGCATCAGTCATGAGTTTGCGGGCATCTCCCGCACTGCTGCGTAGCCGGGCGTAGCCAAAGGACGCTTCTACGTGGAAGGAAAAGCCTCTGATTTCAAAAGGTACATTGAAGACGGCTGCCATACATGCACGCAATTGGCGCGGTGTACGCTGATTCTCCAGTAGCGCAAGCACGGTGAACTCATCGCCCCCTGTGCGCGCAACCAACGCGCTCGGACCCATCTCGCCGGACAAACGACGGCCGACTTCCCGCAGCACCTCGTCGCCGACCTCATAACCGCGGGTGTGATTTATTTCTCTCAGGGCTTTGATGTCGACCACCACCACCGGGGTGGCCGGATGGAGGTCCTGCTCTCTGAGATGCTCGTCGAGGCGTTGGGCAAAGCCCTCCGGTGAAAGAAGCCCGGTCAGCCGGTCTTCATACGCGGCACGCTCAATTTCCTTTTCGGCGAGTTTCAACTCAGTGATTTCCTGAGACGCGGCAATCCACTCGAGAAGTCTGTTCTCATCATCGCGGACCGGCGTAACGCGGTCCAGAAACCACCTCGGGGATTGGGCCTGGGCCGGTAACTGATAGATCACTTCAAACGGTGTGGTATTCCTGAGGGCTTCGCTCCATCCCTCACGGAAAGCTTGCGCCGCCTCCGGCGTCAGAACGCTGCGGATTACTGACTGCTCCGGCGGATCGCTTGCCGGTGGAAGCCCTGCGAGCTCTAACCATTTTTCGGGTACGCTCTTAAGCTCTCCTTTGGTATCCATAAGCCAGATGTAGCCCGATTGCGTTTCAATGAGGCTTTCATAGCGGCGTTTTTGCAGGGCCAGAGATTCGAGAGCCGAGTGCTCTCTCGAGACGTCAAGCTGAACCCCGATAATGTAAGCGACCGTACCGTCATGCCCACGGATGGGCCTAAGTTTGAGGCGGTTTTCGAACGGCTCGCCATTGCTGCGGAAATTTGTCACTACGACCGTACAGTCTGTGCCGCGCGCAAGAGCATTGCGTATGGCGCGAAGGCAGGGCTGGTCCTGTAGGTCACCCTGAAGAAAACGACAGTTGCGACCCAATAATTCCGCTCTTGAATAACCCGTCATACGCTCAAATGCAGCGTTGGCATAGACTAGAGGCGTATCGGCGAGATTGGGGTCGGCGATGGTTACCCCACATTCGATTTCTGCAAAAGCAGCCGCCAGAAAAGGTGTCTGCCTGAGAAACATCAACTCATTGAGAGTTTCCGTCACCAGTGAGTGCAGGAGCGCGACAGCGCGCTCGCAATCAGCCAGGTGTTTGCCTGCAAATGCGATCACAGTCGCCACGGATTCCTGATGGGGAAGGTTCAGGGGTTCAACAGCGATGAAGGCGGCTGCTTCCAGGGCCGTGCCTGGTGGTGGTGCTTCGGTCCTTGGGGCGCCGTCAGCCAGTGTCGCCTGAACACTGTCCAACGTCATTAGCAGCTGCGCTGCCTCCGGGTCGCCTACGAGATGGCTTGGGGCTTCCCCGTCTTTCAGGATG
>JAWWAM010000336.1:0-3863 GCA_033721715.1 Marinobacter sp. | reverse complement strand
TGATGGGCACACCGGTGATGGAGAAATTATCCAGGGCACGCTGGGTCTGAATGCCATACCAGGCATCCACCGGCACACTGAGATCCCCGAGGAGGTCGTGTTCAATGCGAGTGTTCATGTTCTGGGCTTTTCCTTGAGGCCGGGCACAACGCCCGAGTAAGCGCGGTTCCGGACGCGTTCGATGTCTTCGGGCTCGATCTCCCACGCGGCGGCATCCAGATTCATATCCTCGAAGCGCGTAACGTCGAATACTGGCTGTTCGATGCCTTCTGCAATCTGGTCGTCAAAATCCTTGAGGATGCGCAGGCCCGGTTTGAACAGGGCGATCAGCGCAATCAGATTCACCAGGGCAAGGAGGCCCATGGTGACGTCTGCAAAACCGAATACGGTGCCCAGGTCAGTGGTTGCGCCCCAGCAAACCAGGCCGATGATGGCAACCCGGAAGGTGTTGAAGAAATTCTGATTCGAAGTGCTGAAGAAGTTGATGCTGTTCTCGCCGAGGTAGTAATTGTAAAGAATGGTGCTGAAGCCAAAGAGCATCAGGGCCACGCTCACAAAGCTGCGCCCCCAGTCGCCAACATGATCTGCCAGCGCTGACTGTGTCAGGGCCACGCCACCAATGTCGCTCAGGGCAGCGGGGTCGTAGATACCGCTCAGCAGGATGATAAACGCGGTGGATGAACAGATAATCAGCGTATCAATGAATACCGAAAATGCCTGCACCACGCCCTGATTGGCGGGATGGGGCACATAGGCGACAGCGGCCACGTTGGGTGCACTGCCCAGGCCGGCTTCGTTAGAGAACAGGCCGCGCTTGACCCCCATCAGAATAGCCGCGCCGATGCCGCCACCGACCACAGGTTCAAGCCCAAAGGCGCTGTTGACGATCAGCATGAAGACATCCGGAATGTGCTCAACATTCAGGGCCAGTACGGCCGCCGTGATCAGCAGATAGCTGCCCGCCATGATCGGAACCAGGAACTCGGCAACCCGGGCAATACGGCGGACGCCACCGAAGATGATCAGTCCCACCACCATCGCCAGTGCAATGCCGGTATAGAAAACGGGAACGCCGAACGCATCATCAACCGAGGTTGCCACCGCATAGGATTGCAGGGCGGTAAATCCAAAGCCGAACGTCAACAGCAACAGCACCGAATACAGGCCGGCCATCCATTTCCAGCGAGCCCCAAGGCCACGGGAGATGTAATGGGCCGGGCCACCGCGATACGTGCCATCGGATTCAGCCACCTTGTAGGTCTGGGCCAGGGAGCATTCCAGGAAACTGGTGGCCATACCCATCAGCCCGACTACCCACATCCAGAAAATGGCGCCGGGGCCACCAAGGGTAATCGCAACCGCCACCCCTGCGATATTGCCTCCGCCAACTCGCCCGGCAACCGAGAGCAGCAGCGCCTGAAAAGAACTGAGGTGGCCGTGCTTGTCTTTCTGGAAAGCCTGACTGGCGCTCAGAATCCGGAACATGCGCCCGAAATAACGAAATTGTACGAAGCGGGAGGCGAGGGTGAAGCCGATACCGACGGTGACCAACAGGGCAATCAGAACCTTGCCCCATAGCAATTCGCTCAGAAACTCCAACATAAGCAACTCCGATGATGATTGTTGTTGTACGAAGCCCTTATTTAATCAATCGGATCCCCCTGCTAGAATTTGCGCATTGTTGCCAATGTGATGCTATCTGTCGCAGTTGTAGCGTCATAGTGCGCTATCGTGACTTGGCGCGCCGGGCTACTCGACGAAACAACGGGCGATACACGCTATGCATCAGAATCTGTCCCAGAACCTCAGGCTGCTATGCAGTTATTACAAGTCCATCGCCGAGGTATGCCGCCGCCTTGGTATCAACCGCCCGCAGTTCAATCGATATCTGAGCGGCCAACACAAGCCGTCAGCCAATACACTGCGTCGTCTTTGCGAGTTTTTTTGCGTGGACGAACAGGAAATTCTTCTCCCGCACGGCCAGTTTCAGCGCATTGTGGATGTGCGCCCCATGATCAAGGCTCAGCCGAACCAGGACGAGGATTCCTTCCAGAAACATCTTGAACGGCTTGATCATGAAGCACGGGGAGATGTTGATGGTTACCTGGGCTACTACTATGAGTACTACCAGTCCATGTCATCGCCCGGGAAGGTACTTCAGAATCTGGTATGCCTGGAACGCCGGGGTAACCGGGTGGTCTTCCAGCGCACGGAACGAATGCGTGCGACCAGCAACGAACCGCCGTGTCACAATCGCTATCAGGGCATTGCTTATTTGCTGACGGACCGGCTGTTCCTGGTGGACTATGAAACACTCAACCGGCACGAAATCACGCAGACCATACTCTTCCCCAGTTTCCGCAATCGGGTTACCCGGTTGACCGGGTTGAAAATAGGGGTTTCGGATAGCAGCGAACGGATGCCCTGTTGCGCGAGGGTGCTTTACGAATATCTTGGACCGAGCGTTATTGTGCGGAAGGCGCTCGCCAATTGCGGGTTGCATCACCTCGACAGTGACCGGATTGACGTATCCATTCGCGCTGCCGTTCGCAACGACATGGCACCGGAGGAGTACCTGTTTCGGGCTCGCCACTAACAGCGGGGTGATGGAAACAGGCAGCGGCGGCGTGCCGCTGCCCGGCAGGCTTATTCGACAGTCAGGCGCTCGGCGTTCTTTGCAACCGTGCGCTCACCAATGCCCTTGACGTTGGTGAGGTCTTCACTGGACTGGAAAGGACCGTTGGCATCGCGATAGGCCACGATGGCTTCGGCCTTGCTCTGCCCGATGCCGTTGAGGCTGGCCAGGGTTTCGATGTCTGCGGTGTTGATGTTGATGGTGGCGGGCTCAGCGTGGGCAAAACCGGCGAACAGGCTGAACAGAAGGACCATCATGGCCATCAAAGGGGTGCGTTTCATGTTTAACAGGCTCCTGAAAGTGAATTTACGTGGCTGATTATTCGTCAGGACGTAAAAGCGGCGGAGCTGATGGAGCAAGAAGAAGGAAACGTGCGGGTGATGGGGGGAGGAGTGCACGGACCGGAACACATTCCATGTGATCCTGAATCCGTGGCTGACCCCATGCCTGATCCTTCAGGCCTGCGCATAATCCTTTGCGCGTCTTCCTTGTATGTCGTCCCTGTAAGCCCTGATTCCGTGGGCTACTCCTGATCCGTGGAGTTATCTTCCCTGAGCCAGCTGTCCTTGCCGGCTTCTCATCCTTGACGCTGACCATTCTACGTGGGATCGGTTTTCGGGAAATCGGACAATCGCTCTGCGGTCTGTGCGATATCTCTTACAGATCTGTAATCTAACCAGGTCACCTATAAATGAATGTAGGTTCATGTTTTTGCGGAATTTTCGAGAGTGGTCCGCAAGGAACTCTGGTGGGCCTCCGCAGCTTCGCGGATCTTCTCCATGGTGATCTCCCGCACGGCTTTCTGGCTGATGCGGATATGGCTTGTTAACCGGTCCGCCGCTTCTACGGAATGGCCGGCCCGGATGGCCTCGAGTATCTCGGCGTGTTCCCGGTAGGTGGCGTCTATCCGGTCGTCGCGGGTAAAGTCCAGCCGGCGGATGATTCGCAGGCGGTCGGTGATCTCCCGGTGTATCCGCGTCATCTCCCGGTTGCCGGCGGCGCTGACCAGGTCACAGTGGAAGCTTTCGTCCAGCGCCCGCACGGTGCTGCCCACAGCGCGTTCGGAGGGGTGGTCGGGGTTCCAGATGGCGGTGAGGGTTCTGACGGCTTGTGGCATTTCCTGCAACTGACAAATCTTGTGCATCGCGGCCCGTTCGAGGGTGATGCGCAGGTCGTAGAGTTCTTCGACCTGTTGGAAGTCGAACGGCTTCACCTGCCAGCCACTGCG
>JAWWAM010000335.1:0-3883 GCA_033721715.1 Marinobacter sp. | reverse complement strand
TTCCCCGGATAACACGGTGGCTTCCAATCGCATTGCCGATGCCCGTATCGCCTATGGTGGTACCGGTGACTTTGACCAGGCCAATCAGATGGGCTGGCTGGCCCGTTTCTTTAACAGTGAGTGGTTCCCGCTATGAAAATGTTGAGATTCGGCATAATGGTGATAGCGCTGTCGGTTGTGGCAGCGCCTGTATTGGCGGACCGACTGAAAGATCTGGCGCGTATCAAGGGTGTGCGTAACAACCAACTGGTGGGCTACGGCCTGGTAGTGGGCCTTGATGGCACCGGTGACAAAGCCCCCTTCACCAACCAGACCTTCCGTAACATGATGAACCAGTTCGGGATCACCCTTCCACAAGGGGTGAACCCCAATCTGGCCAATGTGGCCGCTGTGACCATTACGGCTAATCTGCCACCGTTCGCGAAGCAGGGGCAGGAACTGGATATTACCGTGTCGTCCATCGGCAACGCGGACAGCCTTCGTGGTGGCACGCTGTTGATGGCACCTCTAAAAGGGGCTGACGACCAGGTATATGCAATGGCCCAGGGCAGCCTGGTGGTGGGCGGATTTGGCGCCCAGGGTGCCGACGGTTCGCGCATTACGGTGAACGTACCGAGTGTTGGCCGCATACCCAACGGTGCCACCATTGAGCGTGAAGTGACCTCTCCGTTTACCAGGGGCGATACCATTACCTTCAACCTGATGCGCCCTGATTTCACGACAGCCCGCCGGGTGGTGGAAGCCATCAATAGCAAATTGGGGCCGGATATGGCCTATGCCCACGATGCCACGGCAGTGTCCGTGAAGGCTCCGCGTGATCCCTCCCAGCGGGTGAGCTTCCTTTCCATCCTTGAAAACATCAATGTCGATCCGGCTCAGGCTGCCGCGAAAGTGGTCATTAACAGCCGTACCGGTACGATTGTGGTTGGGCAGAATGTGAAAGTGAGCCCGGCCGCGGTGACCCATGGCAACCTGACGGTGACCATCGAAGAGAACCCCGAGGCAAATCAGCCCAACCCCTTCAGCCAGGGCGAAACGGTGGTGGAACCGAACAGCCAGATTGCCATTACCGAAGACCCGGCAAGAATGTTCCAGTTTGGCCCAGCTGTCACCCTGAACGAAATTGTTCAGGCGGTGAACCAGGTAGGTGCGGCACCAGGGGATGTAATGGCAGTGTTGGAAGCGCTTAAACAGGCCGGTGCGCTGCGGGCCGAGCTGATCGTGATATAGGTGGCATGATGCAGGATTTCAGTCTCCAGAAAGCACAGGTCTATACCGATTTCGGCGGCCTTAATGACTTGAAGACCCAGGCCCGGACCGACAAGAACGCAGCGCTGATGGAAGTGGCAAAGCAGTTCGAAGGTCTGTTCCTGTCTGAAATGGTCAAGTCCATGCGCAAGGCCGGAGACGTGTTTGCCGAAGGCAACTACCTGAACAGCCAGCAGTCAGAATTCTATCGCGAAATGTTTGACAGCCAGCTCAGCCTGACACTGTCGCAGAAGCAGGGAACCGGGCTTTCCGAAGCCCTGGTCCGACAGCTCAGCCGCCAGATACCGGGCATGGATGAACAAGGCGAACCGATGGCGGCCCACAAGAAGGCCCTGACGGATTATGACCGCAGCATGCCGGTACTGTCCCCGCGTTTGCCAGAGCAGGTGGAGAAGGTGAACCAGATGGCGGAAACCACAGGGCCCGCTGTTGAACCCTTGGCGAACGCAACACTGCCAGACCGGTTCGACTCTCCCGAACACTTTGTAAGCGAGCTTCTGCCAGTGGCGGAAAAAGTGGCTCAGCAGAGCGGCATCAATCCGCGCCTGATGATAGCCCAGGCAGCGCTGGAAACCGGCTGGGGCCGGCACATGATAGTAGGCGATGGTGGTGCTCCCAGCTTTAACCTGTTCGGCATCAAGGCGGACAACCGCTGGCAGGGTGAGTCGGTGAATATCGCTACCACCGAATTCCGGGAAGGGGTGCCGATGAATGAGCGGGCAGCCTTCCGGTCTTATCCGGACTATGAGGCCAGCTTCCGGGACTATGTATCGTTCCTGGAATCCAATCCACGCTATCGGGATGTTCTGGCAGCAGCGGATAACCCTGAAGAGTTTGCCGACAGGCTGCAACAAGCCGGTTACGCCACCGATCCGAACTATGGCGCAAAAATCCGTAGCATCATGAACAACGACACGATGACGACGTTGTCCATGGGCCTCCGCGGGGCTGAGGAGTAAGGTTTATGGCAGGGCTTATCAATATTGGCTTGACCGGTATCCTCGGACACCAGGCGGCGCTGAACACCACCGGTAACAACATCACCAACGCTAACACTCCCGGTTACAGCCGTCAGGAGGTTCAGTTTGAAACCCAGACGGCCCAGCGTACCGGTGCCGGCTCGGTGGGTACCGGGGTTAATGTCACCGATATTCGCCGGATGGCGAACGAATTCCTCGCTCAGCAGGTGCGTGAAGACAGTACGCTGTTCGGTGAACAGCAAACCCTGAACTCTGAACTGTCACGGCTCGATAACCTTTTGGGTGGAGAGTCCACGGGATTGAGTAATGCGCTCAATAATTTCTTTGCGAGTTTGCAGAATGCGGCAGAAGACCCGGCTTCGTTGCCTCAGAGGCAGTTGGTTCTCAGCGAAGCGCAGCAGGTCGTCAACCGTTTTGAAGCCCTTAATCAGGAATTCGTTCAACAACGGGAATCGGTCAAGACCCAGATGGAGCAGGGCGTAAAAGACGCCAACACGCTGCTCAAGAGTATTGCGGAACTGAACACAGCGATTTCGGAATCGCCGGGCCTGGCCCAGGGGCGCGAACCCAACGAACTCCTCGACAAGCGGGATGAGAAGCTCAGACAACTATCAGAGCTGGTCAGCATACGGGTGACTCAGGCCGAGGGCAGCCAGGTGAATGTTTCCCTGAGCAATGGCCAGTCCCTGGTGGTTGGCTCAGACGCAGCGCGACTGGGCACCCGGGCGGATTCTGAAGATCCGTTGTCCCTGGAGTTTACCCTCACCAGTGGTGGTCGAACCCTGAACGTGGACAGCCAGATCAACGGTGGCAAGCTGGGTGGTTTGCGCCGGTTCGAGTCCGAGGGTCTGCAGCCCGCACTCCAGGAGCTTGGCAGGGTAGCCATCGCATTATCAGACAGCCTTAATCACCAACATGAAATCGGTATGGATCTTGAGGGTGATCTGGGAGGTCTGTTCTTCAGCGATATCAACTCGCAAGCCGCGCAGCGGGGCCGCGTCGTCGCCGATGCCAATAACGCGGCACCACAGAACGCGCAACTGGCTGTCGAAATTATAGACAGTGCTGCTTTGCCGGCGGGAAGCTGGTCACTGCAGTTCGGGGGCGACGGCCGAAACTTTGAACTGGTGGACAGGGCCACCGGCAAGGTGGTGAACCAGGGCCGCCTGCCGGACCCGGTGCAGTCCGAAATCTCCATGCCGGGTTTCAATATCCGTGTGGAAGGCGGCACCTTTAATGCCGGTGACAAGTTTCTGATTGAACCCACCCGGAATGCGGCCGCTAATATCGATCTGAAAGTCAGCCGTGAAGAGGACCTTGCGTTTGCCAGCCCGGTGAGGGCAGAGGGTGCCGCTGGTAACACCGGCGATGCCACCATCAACCAGGGCAAGATGCTCAACGTGCGGGACCCGTTTACCAACTCGCTGCTGACGAATTTCCGCCAGGAGGGGCAGCTTGACCCGCCGCTGGACGTCCGTTTCCGTGAGGATGCCGGCCAACTGGTCTACGACATTGTTGACGCTGATTCGGGTACCGTGCTGCAGGCAGGTGATGCCGGAGCCGTTCCTCCGGTCAATGTGTTTCAGGAGGGCCAGTCCAATAAACTGTTTACCGAGGACCCGCGGTCTCCGGAT
>JAWWAM010000334.1:0-3896 GCA_033721715.1 Marinobacter sp. | reverse complement strand
GTACTGGCGCTGGTGGATTGTCCACCTGTGGGTAGAAGGCTTCTTCGAAGTGTTCGCCACCGCAGCCCTGGCATTTATCTTCTGCAGCATGGGCCTGGTATCCCGCACCGTGGCGACGTCCGCCAGCTTGGCCTCTGCTAGCCTGTTCATGCTCGGTGGTGTGCCGGGAACCTTCCACCACCTGTACTTCTCCGGCACCACCACACCGGTGATGGCGGTGGGTGCCACTTTCAGCGCACTGGAAGTTGTGCCACTGGTGGTACTCGGTTATGAAGCATGGGAGAACTGGAGGCTGAAATCCCGCGCGCCATGGATGGAGAACATCCGCTGGCCGCTGACCTTCTTCGTGGCTGTTGCCTTCTGGAACATGCTGGGTGCAGGCGTACTCGGTTTCATGATCAACCCGCCAATCGCGCTGTACTACATCCAGGGTCTGAACACCACGCCCACTCATGCCCACGCAGCCTTGTTCGGTGTGTACGGCTTCCTCGCCCTCGGCTTCGCACTGATGATTCTGCGCTACATCCGCCCACGCATCGTCTTTGACGAGCGGCTGATGAAAGTCGGTTTCTGGTGGCTGAACATTGGCCTGGTGCTGATGCTGTTCACCAGCCTGCTGCCCGTCGGCATCATCCAGTTCGTTGCCAGCGCCAGCGAAGGCCTGTGGTACGCACGCAGTGAAGCCTTCATGCAGAGCGACATCCTGCAAACCCTGCGCTGGATCAGAACCGTTGGCGACGTGGTCTTCATCGTCGGCGCCCTGGCAGTGACCTGGCAGGTGGTGAAGGGTGTGTTCTTCCCGGATCTGGAGCCGGCCACCCTCGACACTGATGAA
The DNA here is from genome assembly GCA_033721715.1 of Marinobacter sp. Taxonomy (GTDB): domain Bacteria; phylum Pseudomonadota; class Gammaproteobacteria; order Pseudomonadales; family Oleiphilaceae; genus Marinobacter. The sequence continues at coordinate 3,061 of JAWWAM010000334.1, read as the reverse complement.
CAAGGTGCCGCCAGCGAGCTGCGCGCCTGATACAGCGGAGCCCGCGCCAGGGAAGGCCGGGCCCCGCCAAACCAACCAAGGAGTGCTGTCATGACAATCGCTGAACCTATGACCCAGGCATCCAACGAAGAACTGATCGAACATATCCTGACTCGTTACCACGACACCCACCGGGAGCAGTTGCCCGAACTGATACAGCTTTCCGAGCGGGTGGAGCGGGTCCATGGCGGCCATACCGCCTGCCCTGCTGGTCTCTCGGCGCACCTGACGCATATGGCCGAAGAGTTGGAGACCCATATGGCCAAGGAGGAGCAGATTCTGTTTCCGATGATTACCCGTGGCATGGTCGCCATGGCCGGCGGACCTGTTTCCGTGATGCGACATGAACATGATGACCACGGCTCCGCGCTGGAGGAACTTGAGCGTATTACTAATGGTCTGACTCTGCCGGAGGGCGCGTGCGGAAGCTGGCAGCGCCTCTACCATGGGCTGGCATGCTTCCGCGACGATCTTAAGGCCCACATACAGACTGAGAACAACCTGCTGTTCAGCCGCGTTGATGGTGGTAACTGAGCGAGGGATACTCCCGCGGGGGTATCGGATTCGACAGGTTGATTTGCCATAATTGAGCTACACTCTCGAGTGAGAGCTCATACAGCGAAGGACAGGAACGATTCCCATGCCCCAAGCCAAGCTGACCGACCGATTTGGCCGCACCGTCAACTATGTGCGTCTGTCTGTCACTGACCGCTGCGATTTTCGCTGTGTTTACTGCATGGCGGAGGAAATGACTTTCCTGCCCCGCCAGCAGGTTCTGACTCTGGAAGAGATAGCCCGCGTGGCCAGAACCTTCGTTTCCTTGGGCACGGAAAAGATCCGCCTTACCGGTGGTGAACCTCTGGTGCGCAAGGACATTCTGGAGCTGGTAAAGGAAATCGGTAGTTATGGGCTGCGGGATTTCGCCATGACCACCAATGGCAGCCAGTTGCCGACCATGGCCGAGCCCCTGCGCAAGGCAGGGCTGAAGCGGCTGAATATCAGCCTGGACTCACTGGATGCCGACAAGTTCCACCGTATCACCCGGACCGGTCGGTTAAGCCAGGTACTGGATGGCATTGAGGCTGCCAAAGACGCCGGTTTTGAGGGGATCAAGCTCAACACGGTGGTAATGAAAGGTGGCAACGATCAGGAAGTGCCAGAGCTGGTAGAGTTTGCCCGCAAGAAGAACGTGGACATTACCTTTATTGAGGAAATGCCGTTGGGGGAGATTTCTGACCATGACCGCGGGCAGATGCTGTGTACCAGCGATGAGGTTCGCGACATCATCAGCCAGCGCCATGAGCTGATACCCACCCCTGAAGATTCCGGCGGGCCCGCCCGTTATTACAGAATGCCTGGCAGCGATATCCGGGTCGGCTTTATTTCCCCCCACTCCCACAATTTCTGTTCTACCTGCAACCGCGTTCGGGTCACCGTAGAGGGTCGGCTGTTGCTGTGCCTTGGCAATGAGCACTCGGTGGATCTGCGCCGTGTTCTGCGGGGCCACCCGGTGACCGATGACAAGCTGCGCGAAACCATCATCAGTGCCATGGACCTGAAGCCGGAGCGCCATCACTTCTCCAGTGAGGGAGATGTACAGATTCTTCGGTTTATGAATATGACCGGCGGTTGATGATCCTCAGAAGCTGATGCCACTGTGTTCCTGACACTGCCACAACTCATACTGTTCGGCGTCATCTCGCAGTTCCTGTTCCTGATTCTGCTTTGTCTCGCGCCGGTAAAGGCGCGAAACCTACCCCGACAGCTCCTGGCGCTGATGCTTGCTGGCATGGTCGGCACTCTGTTTGAGGTATTTCTGCATACCACCGGCCTTTCCTCCAGATACCCGGAGACCGCCTTTACCGGCACTATCCTGGGAATGCTCCAGCCCGGAGCTATTTTCTTGTATGCTCAATCGGTTATGTATCGTAATTTCCGGTTGAGGTTGCGGCACCTGGTCCATTTCCTCCCGGTTCCATTCGCTTTTGCGATATTCGCAATGGGTTACTACAGCCTCCCCGAGGAAGCCCAGGCGAGAATGCTGGCAGACAGCCACTATCCAGGCGTCATGAACTCCGTTGTTTTTGCAATTGTCCTTCACGGCATCGTAATCGGGTACCTGGCGGCAACACTAAAGAGAATTTCGCGCTTTGGTGTAGAACTGCGGAATATTTTCTCGGATCTCGGTAAAAAGGAGCTTGCCTGGCTCCGGAATTTGCTTTTTGCCTACGGGACGGCCTGGTTACTCAGTCTTGTTTACTGCCTTCTTGCCCATGTGATGCGAGTAACGGGCAGTCATCAATCGTTGACCATTGCCACGACGATGGTCAGCGTTGCAGTCCTGCTTCCAATGTCGGTGCTGGCCTTCCGGCAACCCGCCGTCTTTGCCGGAATTGGTCAGACTTGGATGAATACCGAAGCGACCTCTGGAGGCAGCGCTTCAGACCGGTCTCCCGAGCCGCTGGCCAGTCGAATAGAGCAACTCATGAAAGAGCACCAACCCTATCTGTATTCAACCTTACGGTAGAACGGCTGGCCCGCCAGGCAGAGCTGTCGCCCCGGGAACTGTCCCAATTCCTCAACCAACAGATGGGTAAAAACTTTTACGAATTCGTGAATGGCTATCGAATCGAACATGCGCAGCAACGTCTGGCAGACCCTGCAGAGACCGGGACCATCACGGATATCATGTACGAAGCCGGATTCAATTCTAAGTCGGTTTTTAACACGCTTTTCCGTAAAACAATCGGTAAAACACCCTCACAGTATCGCCGCTCACTCCGTAAAAACGGTTAGTCGCCGTTCGGAGACACATCCGAACGTTCGTATTCCTGTACCCGAACGCCAGGCTTTCTCCTTTCGCACATAGTGGATTTGCAATCGGCAGCCTCCGGAGTTTTCCCGGGCCGCCAGACAATCCCTGATAATACCGAGAGGATAACCATGAAATCATTCGGCAAAACCAAAACAATCGCCACGCTTGCACTGATCAGCGGGGGTCTGCTCTGGAGCTCCGCCAGCT
>JAWWAM010000333.1:0-3931 GCA_033721715.1 Marinobacter sp. | reverse complement strand
TCCAGGCCCAAATGCGGTGACTTGCCGCACAGGCTACCGTGAACCCATGCAAGATTTTGTTAAGTATGTAACATCGTGAAAACATTAAATGCAGAAGAGGCTGAACGCTTAGTTTCACAACTCAGCAGTCATCATGGGTTTATCGATTACACGGATGCCGGCAGGCAGCGACGGGTCGTAACAGCGTTCCCCCTGGAATACTGGCCGGTTCCCCGGGAGGAATCGGCTTTTTCGAAACTGACTGATCACATTGAAACCGTCTGGGCGGAATTCTCAGCAGAAGACGCTCAGGCCCCAGCTGGTGGCGTCATGGGCACATTGTTTTACGAGGCCGGCAACCTCACTGTGCCCGGTTTTTCCGGCCGTGCCGCTACCGACGCCGGGGACTACGGCTACATTGGCCTCTACCTTTGGCACCTCACCCTTGATACCTCTGGCAAGCAACCTCCCAGGCTCGATTTCCATCCTGATTGCGACAACGAAACAAAGGAACGTGTGTTCAGCCTCGTCAGATTCACCACTGACAACCCCGCCCCATTCGTAATAACCCAGGATTTTGCCGCCGACAAACCCTCCGAGCACTACCGGCGCGGCGTGACCGAAGTGCTGCGCTACATCCACGCCGGGGATTGTTACCAGGTCAACCTGTCCAACAAGTACACCGGTGGCTACCGGGGCGCTCCCTACTCCGCCTTCCACGCGCTATGCCAGGCGGTTCCGGTTCCACATGCTGCCTATGTCAATGCCGGCACCTATCAGGTCATCAGCATTTCGCCGGAACTGTTCCTCAGTATCGAACGGGGTCGAAAGGTGATCAGCAAGCCCATCAAGGGCACTCGCCCCAGGGACCTGCTCTCTGCAGAGAACGACCATAAGATTGCCACCTCCCTTGCAGCCGCGGAGAAAGACCGTGCGGAGAACCTGATGATCGTAGACCTGATACGCAACGACCTGTCCCGGTTCTGCGAACCGTTTTCCGTCTCGGTTCCCCGGTTATTCAGCATTGAAAGCTACGAGAATGTCCATCAACTGGTCAGTACGGTAGAAGGGAAATTACGTCCGGATACCACACCGTTTCGTGCCTTTCTCTCTGCCTTTCCCGGGGGTTCAATCACTGGCGCTCCAAAACGCAGAGCGATGGAGATCATCGACGATCTCGAGGCACACAGTCGGGGCCCTTATTGCGGATCGGTCTTCCGCTGGGATTTTTCCAACAATCTGGAGAGCAATATCGCCATCCGAACCCTGATGACGGATTCCGAGGGAAAAATTCACTGCTGGGCGGGGTGTGGCATTGTGGCAGATTCAGATCCGGAGGATGAGTACCGGGAGTCTGTGGATAAGGTCCAGAAGCTGATGAAAGTGCTGGAAGCCTTGTAATCCGAAACCGGGATGGCTCATCCACCCCGGCTTCATCAATAACGTCAGTTGTGCAGAGCGCTTGCCTTGAGGAACTCCGCTTTCAGCTCCTCAAAGGTATGCACCGCCGGGAACTGCGGAAATTCCTCAATCACGTTCTGCGGCGCATGGAACAGGATGCCCGCTTCCGCCTGACCGAGCATGGTGGTGTCGTTGTAGGAATCACCGGCTGCAATCACCCGGTAGTTGAGCAACTGGAACGCACGCACGGACTGGCGCTTGGGGTCCCGCTGGCGCAACAGGTAATCGGTAATCCTGCCCTCGTCATTCACTTCCAGCTTGTGGCACAGTAGCGCCGGGTAACCCAGCTTGGCCATCAGTGGCATGGCAAACTCGTAGAACGTGTCTGACAGAATCACCACCTGGAAACGTTCGCGAAGCCAGTCCAGAAACTCGCTCGCACCAGGCAGCGGGTCCAGCTCACCGATCACTTCCTGGATCTGTGGCAGACCGTAACCGTGCTGGTCCAGCAACTTCAGGCGCTGCGTCATCAGCACGTCGTAGTCGGGAATGTCGCGGGTTGTCGCCTTGAGCTCCTCAATGCCGGTTTTTTCCGCAAACGCGATCCAGATTTCCGGGATCAGTACTCCTTCAAGGTCAAGGCACGCGAGTTCCACATTGGTCTCCTGATAATTAAGCGCTGGTCAGCCCGGCGTGTCGGTAACCGCCGGGGATTGGAATCAGGCGGTATGATAAGAAAAACCCGCGCGGAATGCATCGTGGATCTTTCCGGCTATAACGATATAGACCGGCATTCCTTCAGACTGGCGCGTGTTAATGGTAGATTTATCACACATTTACACCCCAGGTGATGCGTTCAATGACGGATATTTCACAGCTACAGAACGAGCTCGAGGGCCAGAGCCCAAGGGCCATCCTCAAGGCTGCACTGGCGAAGTACGACAATATCGCCATTTCCTTCAGCGGTGCGGAAGACGTTGCGCTGATAGAGCTTGCCCACAAACTGACCGACAACCTTCAGGTATTTACCCTGGATACCGGACGCCTCCACCCGGAAACCTACGAATTTATCGACAGGGTTCGCGAGCATTACGGGATTAAGATTGAGGTGATGTTCCCCGATGCCGCCGAAGTGCAGGATCTGGTTACCCGCAAGGGCATGTTCAGCTTTTACGAGGACGGTCATTCTGAGTGCTGTGGTATTCGCAAGGTTAACCCGCTGCGAAAGAAACTGGCGACCGTGGACGCCTGGATCACCGGGCAGCGCAAGGATCAGAGCCCGGGTACGCGCAACGACGTGCCGACTGTGCAGATTGATGACGCCTTCTCCACAGAGGACAAAAAGCTGGTCAAATTCAATCCGCTGGCGAACTGGAGCTCAAAGGAAGTGTGGGACTATATCCGTATGACGGAGGCGCCCTACAACAAACTGCATGAAAAAGGCTTTGTCAGTATCGGCTGCGAACCTTGTACCCGTGCCATTCTGCCGGGGCAGCATGAACGGGAGGGCCGCTGGTGGTGGGAAGAAGCCACGAAGAAAGAGTGTGGCCTGCACTCCGGAAACCTGATCGCCCGGGCGTAGGCCCGAGCGACTGTCCGTCAGTAGGTGGGCAGTTCGACGTCCTTGAACAGGCCTTCGATTTCCGCCCGGCTACCCTGATGCGCAACCGCCTCATCAACCCGCTCGCGGGTAAGGTGTGGCGCAAAGCGCTGGATAAAGTCGTACATATACCCCCGCAGGAAGGTGCCCTTGCGGAAACCTATGCGGGTGACACTGGGGCGGAACAGTTTGCTGGCGTCCAGAGCCACCAGGTCAGTGTCATTGGTCTCGTCGAAAGCCATGCTGGCGATAATACCAACCCCCAGTCCCAGGCGCACATAGGTCTTGATGACATCGGCATCCGCCGCCGTGAACACCACCTTGGGCGTCAAACCGTAGGCCTGGAAGGCCTCATCAAGCTTTGAACGGCCAGTAAAACCAAATACGTAGGTCACCAGTGGGAACTGCGCCAGATCAGGCAGGGTCAGTTCCGACTTCTGGGCCAGAGGGTGATCCTTGGGCACGATGATACTGCGGTTCCAGCGGTAGCACGGCATCATGATCAGGTCGTTGAACAGTTCCATGGCTTCGGTGGCGATGGCGAAGTCCACAGCCCCATTGGCCGCCATTTCCGAGATCTGCATCGGTGTGCCCTGGTGCATGTGCAGGGACACGTCCGGATAGGACTCGATAAACCCGCTGATAATCGGCGGCAGAGCATAGCGGGCCTGGGTATGAGTCGTGGCAATGCTCAGGTCACCCTTACGCTGGTTACTGAATTCCTGCGCAATCTTCTTTATGCCTTCCACCCGGCGCAGAATTTCGCCGGCTTCCCGGATAATGATTTCGCCACCCGGCGTTATACGTGTCAGGTGTTTGCCGCTGCGGGCAAAGACTTCCAGGCCCAGTTCATCTTCCAGAAGGCGGATCTGCTTGGATATTCCCGGCTGGGATGTAAAAAGGCTCTGGGCAGTGGCGGATACGTTGAGATCATGGTGCGCAACTTCCCAG
>JAWWAM010000332.1:0-3951 GCA_033721715.1 Marinobacter sp. | reverse complement strand
GCCAGAATGCGCTGGTACTGCACCGGCACCAGCATGGCGTGGGTGACACGATACTGTTCGGCCAGCTCCAGAAAACGTCGGGCGTCGAAGCGGGCCATCAGGATCAGGGTGCCGCCATAGAACAGTGTGGGCAGCACTGACACCAGGGTGGTATTGGAATAGAGCGGTGTGGAAACCAGGTTCACCGCATCGCCATCCAGTCCGAAGCGACTCAGGCGCACCATCTGGCGCTGGCGGAAACGGTAGTCGTGGAGGATGCCTTTGGGGGAGCCGGTGGTGCCGGAGCTGTAGATGATATTGAAGGGGTGATCCAGGCTTACCCTTGTTGGCCTGGCCTCTGCATCGATATTGCCGAGCCATTGGGCCAGGTTGTTCATCCTGCCGTCGCCGTCTGTGCCCAGGCCAACGCATCCCGCCGTCGCAAGACAATCCAGTTTGCCTTCCATGGCATCCAGCAGCTGCACATTCTGTTGGGAGACAAACAGGTAGCGGGCAGCGCAGTCGTTGATCATCAGTGCGAGGCTGTCACTGCTGGCCATGCTGGATAACGGAGCCATGCAGCCACCAGCCACCAGGGTGCCCAGATATACCGCCACCGCTTCGATGCGGTTCTCCGACAGCAATGCCACGGTGTCGCCCTCTGTCAGACCATCGGCCCGCAACCGGTTCGCAATGCGGTTGGCGAGGTGCACCAGTTCGCGCCAGGTGACACTGCCCTGGTCGTCAATCAGTGCTGTCTGGTGAGGGCGTTCCGCAGCAAGATCCTGGATGCGCTCACCGATGGCTTCCATGGTTTCTTCGGGGTCCACCGGAGCGTGTACTGGCATGTGCATCAAGCTTTCCATTTTTTGGCCTCTCGGTGTTATCGTGTTTTACTTAGTGAAATTTACTTTCGTTTATATTGACTCAAAACCGGAAGGCGTGACAAATTACCTCGTAGAGAATTTTATGACGACGCGAATAAACGACAACAAGGAGCATCGGCATGGGACGTTTCGATAACCGGGCAGCCATTGTCACTGGAGCCGGCAGCGGCATTGGCAGAGCCACCGCGGTACGTCTGGCCCGCCAGGGTGCGCGGGTGATGATGGTGGACCGCTCTGAGGCTGGTCTGCTGGATACCGAAAGCCTGTTGCCAGAGGGTGCGCAGGCGCTGCGACGGATTGGCGACGTGGCCGATGAGTCCCAGGTTAAGGCACTGGTGGACGAAGCAGCCGAAACGTTCGGCAAGATTGACGTGCTCTGCAACATCGCTGGCATCGCCAGCACGGGTAATGGACACCCTGATATCACGCGCAATGACCGGGAAGAATGGGAGAAGGTGCTGTCGGTAAACCTGATTGGCACCATGCTGTTCATCAAACACGTGGCGCCCCATATGCAGGCCCGCCAGCTCGGCTCTATCGTTAATACCGCCTCCGTTGCGGGCATCCGCTCCGGCGCTGGAGGCAATGCCTACAGTGCGTCCAAGGCGGGGGTGATCAACCTCACCATGACCGCCGCCTGCGATCTTGGTAAGGACAATGTGCGGGTGAACGCGGTATGCCCGGGGCTGGTGGAAACCGGCATGACCCAGGCTGTGTTTGACTACGCCCGCACCCACGAAAAGGCCCACAAGCTGGGATCACGGTGTGAGTTGCGCCGCTACGGCGCGCCGGACGAAATTGCCGCGGCAATTCTGTTTCTGGCCAGCGACGACGCCAGTTACATCACCGGTCAGGCCCTGGCTGTGGACGGGGGGAACACCGCTTCTTTGAATCTGCCGGGGATGAAAGTGTAATGAGTGAGCAAGAACCACTGTTTGCTGATGGAACTGACTTGCCGGGCTTCCACAGCCTGCTGGGGTATCGTCAGGTCTCCTGGGAAGAAAATGAAGCAGTGCTCGAACTGGAACTGCAGTCACACCACCTCAACCTGGGCGGAGTGATTCACGGAGGTGTGCTTACCTCGCTGCTGGACGTTGTGCTGGCTCAGGCGGGCACTTATTGCCCTTATCCCGGGCGGATGCGCAAAGCCATTACCCTGACACTCACTACCACCTTCACCGGCCAGTGTTCTGGCGGCACCATAAGGGTCACAGGCCGTAAGCGCGCCGGTGGCACCCGAATATTCAACAGCACCGGCGAGGTCCATGACGATAAGGGCAACCTGCTCGCTATCGCCGAGGGTACGTTCCGGATTCGATCCGGCAGTGACAAGCCTGAGGGCGTTCCGATCTGACGGACCGGTTACCGACCCAATGCCACCACCAAGAGGAAGCGGACATGTTTGAACTCTCTGACAAAGCGAAAAAGCTGCAGGCGCAGTTAAACGAATTCATGGATGCTCACATTTATCCCAATGAGCACAAACACCATGAACAGGTCGAGCAGGCGGAAAATCGCTGGGCTCCGGTACCGATCATTGAGGAGCTGAAGGTCAAAGCCAAGGCAGCCGGCCTGTGGAACCTGTTCCTGCCGGAAAGCGAATTCGGGGCCGGGCTCACCAACTACGAGTACGCCCACCTGTGTGAGGTCATGGGTCGCTCCGCCATGGCGCCGGAGGTGTTCAACTGTTCCGCGCCGGACACCGGCAATATGGAAACCATTGCCCGTTACGGTAATAAAGAGCAGCAGGATAAATGGCTGAAGCCCCTGCTTGATGGGCAAATCCGTTCCTGTTTCTCGATGACTGAGCCGGATGTGGCGTCGTCTGATGCCACTAACATTGCCTGTGAAATTCGCCGTGATGGTGATGAGTACGTGATCAATGGCAAAAAGTGGTGGTCGTCCGGAGCCATGACCACAACGTCGAAAATTGCCATCGTGATGGGCAAGACCAACCCGGAGGCGGAGAAGCATCAGCAGCAGTCAATGATTCTGGTGCCGCTGGATACCCCGGGCGTGAAGATGATTCGTCCGCTGACGGTGTTCGGCTATGACCATGCACCTCACGGCCACGCTGAAATCCATTACGAGAACGTGCGGGTGCCGGTGGAGAACCTGTTGTTGGGTGAGGGCCGTGGTTTCGAGATCGCCCAGGGCCGCCTCGGGCCGGGCCGGATTCACCACTGTATGCGCACCATTGGCGTTGCCGAGCGGGCACTGGAACTGATGTGCAAGCGCGCCAATTCCCGTGAAGCCTTTGGCAAGCCGCTGTCCAGCTTTGATTCCATCCGCAAGGATATTGCCCGCAGTCGCATCGAGATTGAGCAAGCACGGCTGATGACGCTGAAGGCGGCGCACATGATGGACACCGTCGGCAACAAGGTCGCCCGTCAGGAAATTGCGATGATCAAGGTGATTGCGCCGAGCATGGCGCTGAACGTCATTGACCGTGCCATTCAGGTTCACGGCGGTGCCGGTGTGTCCCAGGACACCTTCCTGGCCGAGGCCTGGGCCAAGGTTCGGACCCTACGGCTGGCGGATGGGCCGGATGAGGTGCATCTGGATTCTGTTGCCAAGATCGAGCTTCGCCAATACCGATAAACCCAGAACCGCTGAATCAGGGGGAGAGCGGCCGGGGTGATGTCCTTCCGGGACACGCCGTGAATACGTCCATGTAGGCTTGAGCAAAACATCCCTGTTTTGCACAGTCCCGAAAGGACATCACCCCGGCCACTCCCATGCTTCAGCGCATGAGGATCGACAAATGACTAACCCACTGTTTGATATGACCGGCAAGGTTGCCCTCATCACCGGTTCCACCAAAGGCATCGGCCGTTCTATCGCCGAAGAAATGGCCCGACTGGGCGCCAAAGTTGTGATCTCTAGCCGCAAGGCCGACGCCTGTGAACAGGTGGCCAACGAGCTGAAAGCACAGGGCTACGAGGCCATCGCCATTCCCTGCCACGTGGGCAAGAAAGAAGAGCTGCAGAACCTGGTGGACAAGACCAACGAAGCCTGGGGCACCATCGATGTACTGGTGTGCAACGCCGCCACCAACCCGGTCTACGGCACCACGGCCGAAATG
>JAWWAM010000331.1:0-3955 GCA_033721715.1 Marinobacter sp. | reverse complement strand
TTCCTGGCTGCAATCCGGAATCCACCGGGACTCCCCAAATTGTATTTTGCGGGAAAACGGCCAGTCGGTGGGTTAGAGGCCCAGCCTGACGACCCGCGGCGCGGAGTATATCGAAGATGAAAAACTATTCATAATTTATGTCGCTAATTTATGAACACGTCTGCACATGGAAAGATTGAGGGGCAGGGGCGCGGAGCGCAGTCATCGACTGGCGCCCCGCGCGTGCGGAACTCAGGGGGTCAGTATGACTTTGACAGTACCATCCACGTCGCCGGCATCCAGATAGCCGATGCTGCCCGGAGTGGAGGCTACCGTAGCTTTCATTGCCGCGGCATTGCCCTGTTCCTCAGGCGGCTGGCCACGCCCTGTGAATACCTGTTGGGACCAGAACGCTTTTAACTGGGCATCGTTACGGCCAGTCACCTTGTCGTGAAACTCCGAACGGGCACTGTTGCCTTCCGGCAGTTCGAACGGCTTTGCTTTCTGGCCATCCGGCAGTTGTTGGCTGCGATTCAGGTATATGTCACGTACCTGGTTCTGGGTGATGCTGTCGGGGCCGGACGTGTGACCAATGACCACAACTTCCGCCAACGCGACCGGGCTTGCCAGAAGGCTCGCCAACAGAATAAGACTGTGCTTCTTCATGGCAGGCTCCTTAGAAGGCTGAATCGAGTTTGAGGGTGTAGACGTTGGTGCTGTTGTCGTCATTGGTGAGAACAAAAGCAGGGTTTAGCCCTCCGGCTGAACCTTCAAATCCGCGCACATGGGTAATGTCCGCTTTGAGGGCCACGCCGGGTGTAATATCCCAACGCACACCGGCACTGTATTCATCCCGACGGGTATTCAGCACGGATTCTGGTGCCGCCGGTACGACCGCGCCAGAGGGAGCCTGCGCAAGGAAGGCACCGTTCCGCTCGTCATTGTCCTGGCTCTCAACCCAGCCAATAACCGCATAGGGTGTGAACGCGCCGAAACGACGGGCGACAGAGAGATAGGCTGAGTCGGTGTCAGCAAAGGCGCCATCGACTTCGACTCGCGTTACTTCGGAGATGACCTGCCAGGTGCCATCGTCGTAGCCAAGGCCAATGCCAAAGAAATTGCCTCTTTCTTCATCGGCGAGTACAGCTTGGCCATCGACCAACTGGAGTCCATTCGCCTCTGCAATAGCCGCGAGACGGGTGGCGTTGATAGAGGTTTCGGCAGTAGCTGCAACACCCCTGACCGTCCAGAGATAGTCGGTCCAGCTCAGGGTCAAGCCTGCGGTATTGCGCAACTCAACTTCGGAAATGTTGCCTTCTTCTTCGGTAAAGCCGGTGAACACCTGGGTGGTCAACGATGAGCCATCGAAGTTCAGAGTATGGGTGGCATCAGCGCCCACATAGCTTTGAATGGCAACAGGGTCATAAACGGCGGCTGGAGTCCGTGCCCAGGTTTGGGAGTAACCAACTTCCAGGGAATCCGAGTACATAAAGAATGGCAGGCGCATCTTGCCCGCGCGTAATTGAAGGTCATTGGTAGGTCGATGGCTCAGGTAGGCCCATTCGATGACGGGGTCCCAATCTTCGGAGCCACGGCCCACCAGCTGCATCACAGCCTGGCTTTTTTCGGTGACGTCAAATGTACCCTGAAGGGCTAGCAGACTCTGGTCGGCAATGCTGGTTTCCTCCGTGACGCCGCTAAAACCTGCATCATTACTGGCGCGGCTGTACCCGGTGCTGAAAAAGCCATTAAAGCGTACCCGGTCATCTTTTACCGAGTTCAGCTGTTGTTGCATGGCATTGAGCTGCTGTTGCATCTGAGCAACGGTCTCGTCACTGGATTGTGCCATGGCGCTGCCAGCGGCGATGGCAAGCGCGAGAGGCGCAAGGCGAAAACAGGTTTTCATAGTTGCTTTTCCTGATCAGGAGGGTGGGCTGATTAAACTCGAAACTGGCTGGCGACCGAATGCAGGCCGGTGCTGACTTTCTGGATATCGCGGCTCACGCTGTCCAGCTCGTCGGTGCTTTCCATAACAGCCTCTGCATTTCGGTGCATGCCTGTCATGTGGTCGGTCACTTCGTTGAAAGTGGTGCTCTGTTCGTAGGTGGCGGCGGCAATCTGTTCGTTCAGCTCGCTGATTTGCTGAACGTTCCGAAGAATGCGGTTGAGGATCTCACCGGATTCGGTGGTGGCTTCCACACCTTTATGGGCTTTGCTGACACTGTGTTCCATGGAGGTGACAGCAGCTGATGAAAGCTTCGACAATTCGGAAATTACGCCCTGAATTTCTTCAGTAGACTTGTGGGTGCGAACAGCCAGCCCGCGTACTTCGTCTGCGACCACCGCGAATCCACGCCCGTGTTCACCGGCGCGGGCTGCCTCAATGGCCGCGTTGAGCGCCAGCAGGTTGGTTTGCTCTGCCACCGTCTGAATGGTGTCCAGAAGTCCGCCTACCCGGGAAGAGAACTCATCAAACTGGTTGACCAGGCTGGACGTTTTCTCGATTTCCGAAACCAGCTCACGAATGGTGGCAACATTGATGTTGACCTTCTCCTGGCCTGACTGGGCAAACCTGGCGGCATCCTGTGTCTGGTCGGAGGCGCTGGAGGCAAAGCCTGCAACTTCTTCCACGCTGCGAACCAGCTCATCCACCGAGTTGCGGGTAGACGAAATCGCCTGGGCCTGATTGCTGATACGCTCGAGGTTGGTCTGGCTGGTGCTGGTCAGGTGATCTGTAACGGAGTTCAGCCTGCCGACGTCCTCACGAATGGTGGCAAAGGATTTGTGGAGCTTTTCAACGAACAGGTTGAACTGGTCCACGAGCTCCCGGAGCTCGTCCTTACCCTGATACTGGATACGGGAGGTGAGGTCACCCTCGCCGGATGCCATATCTTCAAGTGACTTGATGATTTGCCGCAGGCTGTTGCCAATGGATTTTCCAATGACCAGGCTGAGTACAGTGAGTATGGCCAACGCGACAATGAGTATGATAATCGCCAGAGACGTGGAATGGCTGGAAGCTTCCACAGTTTCGGTAATCGCTTCCTGGAAACGGCTCCGGGTCTGCAGGCGCATGTCATTAAGGCCTGAACGTAACTGTTCAAGCCTTCCGGCATTGGCTGAGGCTTCATCACCTATGCGGGTGAAGTCTGCGGTGCCTTCGATGATGGCGGTGGCAATACGCGTCGCTTCAGCATAGTAACGCTCAAGGGACTGGCTGAGGGCTTTGGACTTATTGGCCAGTTCCGGGTTCAGGCTGGAGATTTCCCGCAGGTTAGCGACAATGGTGGCCCGGAACTCCTGCGTATCATCCAGTTGCTGGTCATCACCCGTAGCAACTGAGCCATTGATCTGTTGCTCCATCAGTTGGAGCTGGCCCAGATTCACCGTAGTAAGCTCCAGGGTCGGGTACAATCTGTCCCTGACTTGATTCAGGCGTTCAGAGTTCGATCGTTCGGTAAGGATGGAGAAACCCTGACTGATAACGAAAGCAATGATAGCAACGCCAACCAGCAGGCTGAGCTTTTGTGAGATCTTGAGCGATGACAGCATGGTGTAATTCCCGGACAACCCACCTCCGGACTTGAGGCTTTGGCAGTCTATGTAGTCTGCTAACTAGATAAAATTGTGATTTGTATCACAGTGTAAGATTGTGTTTTCGGCGGAGTAAGCAGCCGCTTGGCGACTGTTCCCGGCCAGATGTAGGTGGATTCCGATATATGGCTTCAGCCACCCCCGCGGATCGTTGCCCTGTTATAATTCGCAAGTCAAAGCCACCCAAGCACAGTGATAAATATCAATGGATGTTTCCCCGATTATCGATCCCCTGAACGATGCCCAGCGCGAGGCCGTCACGGCCCAGAATGACCACTTGCTGGTTCTTGCTGGCGCGGGAAGTGGCAAGACACGGGTGCTGGTTCACCGGATTGCCTGGCTGATGCAGGTAGACAAGGTGCCGCCAACGGGCATCCTCGCG
>JAWWAM010000330.1:0-3966 GCA_033721715.1 Marinobacter sp. | reverse complement strand
CCCTGTGTTCCGGTCAACTCTCCGGTCAGTTTACAGGTGCTGTAGAAACCTTCGACCTTCTCGTTCACGCCACCAATCGGCTGGACCTCGCCAAACTGGTTGACGGACCCTGTAATCGCCAGGTCCTGGCGCACGGGCAGCCCCGAAAGCGCTGACACCAACGCGCACAGCTCGGCCAGAGAAGCACTGTCACCATCCACTTCGCCGTAGTTCTGCTCAAAAGTCAGGCTGGCCGACAGATGCATGGGGTCGTTGACGGCGAAATGGGCAGAAAGCCAGGAACTTAGAATCATCACACCCTTGGAGTGAATGTTGCCCCCCAGCTTGACGTCCCGCTCGATATCCATCACCGCACCATCTCCATAATAGCAGGTGGCGGTAATTCTGTTGGACAGACCGAACTCGAAGCCACCGGTGGAAAGCACTGACAGCGCGTTCACCTGCCCCACGCAGGTACCTGTGGTGGATACCAGGGTGGACCCGTCACGAATGGAGTCGTAGAACTGGTCCCGGATCCGGCTGCTGCGATAACGGGCACTCTCCAGCGCCTGATCCACATGAGAGTTCTGGATCAGCCGTGCGTTGGCCTGGCGCGCCCAGTAGTCCGACTCTCGCAACAGGTTGGCAATATCCGCGGCATGCAAAGACAGGCGATCCTGATGCTCGGCCATGCGGGCGCTGTGCTCAATAATGCGTGCGACCGCCTTGTTGCTGCAGTGAAGAAGCTTCTTTTCATCCACCAGGCTGGCGATGAACTTCGCATACAGCACCTGGCTTTCATCCGTACGCATCATCTCGTTCTCAAAATCCGCTGTTACCCGGAAGAGTTCCGCGAACTCCGGATCGTGTTCCTGCAGTAACATCCAGGTTTCCCGGTCGCCGAACAGGACGATCTTCACGTCCAGCGGAATTTCCTCTGGCTCCAGTGAGATTGTCCCGGACAGCGTCAGTTCCCGTTCCAGGGAATTGATCTGGATGGTCTTCGAGCGCAGGGCCCGCTTGAGGCCATCCCAGACGAACGGCTGCTCCAGAACCTTGATGGCGTCCATCAACAGATAGCCACCATTGGCACGATGAATACTGCCGGGGCGAATGAGGGAGAAATCGGTAAACACGGTCCCCTTGAAGGTCACGCTTTCCACGTAACCAAAAAGATTGTGATAGGTGGGGTTATCCTCCACCACCACCGGCACTTCATCAGTTTTCTGGTGGACCAGTACATTCACCAGATAACGCCGGGGCATCTTTTTATCCAGGGACGCATAGGCTATGGCAGCCTGCTCTTCATTATCTTCCAGAAAGATTTCAAGGCTCTCTGATAAATCCTTGCGCACTGCCTCGAAGTAGGAAACCACGTCCGGCTGGTCCTGGTATTTTTCCACCAGCTCATCGATCTGGTGGCCCGAGATACCCTCCAGAGTTTCCTCATTAAGCGCCTGCTGGTCCTCGGCGTATTCCTGCTCCCAGTCCGCCAGCTTCCGCAACGCCTGTCTGAGTTTTTTCTCAAGCTTGTTGATCTCGGTTTCGAACTTGTCTCGCTGCGCCTCGGTCAGCGCCTGGAACGACTCAGCGGTATGAGGTTCGTCACCATTCATTGCCACCAGGCGATAGCCGCCCGGGGTTGTGATGTTCAGGCTGACTTTCTTGCGTCTGGCCTGGGCGGCGACCTTCTCCAGCTCGTCTTCCTGCTTTCGGCCGTAGTCGTTCTTCAGTTTTTCAGCACGCTCCAGGAAGCTGTCACTGTCGAACGTCTGGGGGATCATCTTCATCAGACGCCCCATCAGCTTTTCCATATCCTGCTTCAACTCGGTGCCCTTGCCCGCAGGCAGCCTGAGCATCCTGGGTACCCGGGGCTCCTCAAAGTTGGCCACATAGCACCAATCGTGACTTTGATTGTCGGTGTCCACATGGTGCTCAAGGTAGCGCAGCATCATGGTGCGCTTGCCGATCCCGTTGCGCCCCACCGCGTACACATTGTAGCCACCATGGGGCATGGCCAGGGCAAAACGCACTGCGGCCTGGGCCCGATTCTGCCCGACAATTTCTGCCAGGGGCTCGAGCTGACGGGTGGTCTTGAACGGTAAATCTTTTAATACACAGGCTTTATAGAGCTGGTTCAGGGACAGTGACTTCAAGGTTCGGTCCTGTAACGGTATGAAAGCATTTGGTTATGGGCGGTCATTGTAGAATCTGGGGCTCGCCCTGTCGCGCACAGGCTAAAGTTTTAGCCAAACTTGTCGATAAATTGATCAATCGGGCATAATTATCCACCGCAGAAAGGCACAGACAGGGCACTTAAAGAATGGATATTTACCGCAATCAATCGCAACCGCTGACAGTGCTGGAGTCACTGCGCAAGCGCAAACCCTTTACGCTACCTGAACCGCAGCAACCGACCCCGTCTCCGGAAAAGCCACAGGGAGATCGTCGAGTACAACCCGACCGGCGTCGTGCGCAGGTGGCTTTTGAAGGGCCGGACCGCCGCAAGAAACGTTCCAGGCGCAGCCCGCGCCTACTGCACCCGAAGACCGGCCAGGAAGCCCCGGCAGAAGACCGAAGAGGTCGATTGGTCAGTACCCGGGCATAGAACATCAAGACTGCATGGGCATGGTTTGTTGACACAGGTACCGACGTTTCGTTTTTGATAACCTGATCACAGTTCTTTGTTTGGTCATTTTTCAGTCACTCCTTCGGGAACTAAACTCCATGTCCCGATGGAAAAACGGGCGGATAACAATCACAAGATCAGCAACGGATATCAACCTATGACGAATGATTCCGCAGACCGCAGAATCAAGGACCGCTACCCTGCAATGTGCCTGAAGGTACAGCTGCAGGAACGTGGTTTTTTGGGTCGGGGGAAGAATTCGATCGCGGTCACCTGCATTGATATGAACCGTTACGGCATGGCCGTGCTTTGCCCGAGGCCAGTAGAGGTCGGCGCGCGGCTGTATATGGACTTTGATGGCAAGTATATCCGCGAATCCCGCGTGGCCGCTCAGGTAGTCAACTGCCAGCCTTTCCAGACAGGCTACCGGATAAGCCTTCAGTTCAGTTACTGCTTTGAGAAAAGAGGGTATTCACGAACCGTGGATAATGCCCTTTCACGCATCGAAGGCTTCTATAACCGCTACGCCAGCTGACCCTTTACTAGAACAGACCCGCATCCAGGCTAGCCGCCATATAAAGCCCAAGTTCACGGCACTGCTCCTCAAATTCATCCCGGTACTCGCCATGACAGAGCAATGGTTCCTGAACCAGGCGCCAGCGTAGGCCAGTGGTAATGGATTCGATGGCACGATGGGTGCCAGTGCCGTCGAGCCCGGCGCGGATATAAAAGGTGAAAGGCAGGGCCTGGGTTTTTTCCAGGCAGGGATAGTAACTGCGGTCAAAGAAATCCTTGAGGGCCCCGCTCATGTAACCGAGGTTTTCAGTGGTGCCGAGGATAATGGCATCACAGGCCAGAACATCGTCGGGGCCGGCTTCCAGCGGCGGAAGGACGGTCACCTCCACATTTTCAATGTCTTCGTGCTTTGCACCCTGCTCTACCGCCTCCCTCAGCTTGAGGGTATTCGGGGAGGGGGCGTGGGCAACGATCAACAGCTTTTTAGCGTCCATGACACCCCCTCCTTATCAAAAAAAAGCGCTTACAGAAGCTCTCCGTTTGCGTCTGCTGTTGCCTCTTCAGCCGCTTCTTTCTTCACTGGCTTGGGCATCAGCTTGTCACGCACAGCGGCTTCGATTTCGTTGGCAATATCCAGGTTCTCTTCCAGGAATTTACAGGCGTTAGCTTTACCCTGGCCGATCTTGTCGCCCTTGTAGGCGTACCAGGCACCGGACTTGTCCACGAAGCCTTCCTTCACCCCCATGTCGAGCACTTCGGCCATATGATAGATCCCTTTGCCGTACATGATCTGGAACTCAGCTTGCCTGAACGGCGGGGAAACCTTGTTCTTGACCACTTTT
>JAWWAM010000329.1:0-3977 GCA_033721715.1 Marinobacter sp. | reverse complement strand
GCGTCCAGCGGCTCATCAAAGTTCAGCACAACCGGATCGCCCGGGCGCTGCATGTCCTGGCGGGTATCGGGGATAGCATCTTCCGGCCCAGGCATCCAGCTCACCAACCGCGGGCCGGTGGTGTCCGCCATCTCTTCGTCACGTTGGCCGGCAGCATCCAGTGCAGATTCGGAATCCGTCGCGGCCTCGATGCGGAAGGCGATGGTGGAATCGGTGAATTCCTGGCCCAGCAGGTTGGGTTCAACCATGCCGATGGCGTCGATGGTCAGTACGCCGTCTTCCACAATGGCGATGCCGGTCAGTTCCACCCCCAGCAGGTCCTGGGAGAGGGAAGCGTTCGGCTGTGCTTCTTCCGTATTCATGGACACGTCCATGAACAGCTTAACGTGGCGGGGGGCGTTCATGTCATCGGTGTACGGGTTGGGCATCAGGTAACCGGTAGCATCCGACAGCATGGTGACCTTGATGTTGCCGGTTTTCTGAATCTCCCCGGTGCCCGGGTCGATAACCGGCACGCTACCGTTGATCCTGACATCCAGGCTGCTGCTGTTCAGAACACTGCCCTTGGGGACACGCAGGGGCAGGGGTTCGTCTGCTTCAAAGGCCGGTGCATAGGCCAGTTCCGCAAACAGACCGCCGGTTTGTTGCGAAGGCCCGGCTATGCCTTGCAGAACCGAGTTCAGGGTAACGCCGTTGATGACCTGGCCATTGAGGCGGGAACGGCGGGCGTTGTCCTCGTCCTGGCCGGCGTTCAACCCTGAATCGATGACTTCCTGAAAGAGCACCACCGTTGGGCTTGTATCCCTTGGGGTTATTTCTTCACTGAATTCCGCCAGCGTATTGCCATTGATGCCTGGCAGATTCCGCACGGAAATCGTGTAGGTCTCACCGGAATTCAGCACATCGTCTTCACGGCCGCATAGTTCAGGGCTGTCCGCCAGGCACGGATCGATGGTGATATAGCGGCCATTAACCAGCACCGTTGCCGGTACAGCTTCACCATTGCTATCTGTCAGCTCGATAATTCCGCCGCGTTCCTTCCACTCTGGATGTACGGCCTGTGTCAGGCGCAGCCGGAATGTGGAGAAGTTCATTGGCTTGAAGGTATTGCCCGCAGACGGAATCATCTCCGCTACAGCGAACCCCGAATCAAGGTTATCCAGTGCAGCGATACCGCTGAGGGCTCCGCGCGTGGTGAACTGGATGCCCTCGGGCCCCACGGCATTGGGTGTGCCAATAATCCGGTTGTCTTCCGCCTCAAGGTCTTCCCTGAACTTGATGGTGTATTCCGTGCCAGGACGTAGCTTTTCGTCCGGTGAGATCGTGAGGCTGCGTCCCTGGTCAACACTTTCTGTCGAGAACGCAATATCGGTATCGCCATCGGTAATGCGTATTTTTCCGCTCAGGTCATCGTCGCTGAGCGCATTGGAAAACCTCAGCACCAGATCGGCTTTGGGGCTGACCTCATTCTGTCCGTCAGCGGGGTAGGAGTAAACGACCGAACCCGGCTTGGCGGGCTTGCTGACTGATTGTCCATCACCCCCGCAGGCTGCAAGCAGCATCGCGGGAATGAGTGCCAGTGCATGTTTATAGTTCATGGCAAACCTCTCCTCAGAACTTCAGGGTGATGGAGCCGCTGATTACATGAATATCGCCGTCGGCGGTTGCTTCCTGCTCGTTGCCGTCAAAGTCGACGATGGTGAAATCCCTTTTCTGTAATTGCTGGTACTGATAACCAATATCCAGTCGCACCGGGTAGGCCAGCAGGCGGGTACGCTCGTAGGTGGCGCTGATACCCAGCCCGGCCACGATCTTGTCCGTATCCAGATAGTTAAGCTCTGGATTGCGTGTGGTTTTCAGGGGGGATTCTTCGTACGCCAGGCCACCGCGGAGGGCAAAGTTGCGGCTGAGCTGGTATTCGGCGCCAATGCGGGGAACCAGGGTGTCATCAAAGCCGATGCGGTTGCCGGCGCTGACATCCTCCTGATCTTTGATGCTGTCGCGGGCGAACTCGTCTTCCAGTTCGGACCAGTTCTGTTGCTCGATGCTGCCACCGACGCGCCATCCATCGCCCTTGTACTGGGTTCCGATGGCGATGGTTTCCGGCTGGAAGGAATCAATGGTGGCAACCGCGAGACTCAGGCCCGGATCCGGAATGGTTTGGGTAACGATGATGTTGGAGTCTACCGAGGTGGAAGCAGAGGACTTGGTGCGATAAGTCAGTGCCGACTCCCAGCCGTCCAGAAAGCAGCTGCTATCGGGACAGAAGGTATCGCCCCACTTGATGGTGGTGCCAAGGATGGATTTCAGGGAAGGTTCAGCATTAACCGCGAGCCGCTCGCGGCTGGTTTCCCCGCCAAGCGTGGAGACGGCGTCCAGTTGTGCGGCTGCTTCCAGGGTCACACGCACTGAAAACCCGCCGGAGATGCCACGCCAGAGCGGAGTGGCACCACCAATGTTCAGGAACAGGGGCTCTTTGCCGTACTGGAGATACTGGCCGGTTTCAGAGGTTTCGGAAGAGAAGGCCAGCATTTCCTTGCCATATTTCTCAACGCCAGCAATAAAGCCCAGGTAAATCGGGTGCTTGAAACGGGTGAGGGAGGCGAGGTTGGTTTTCATGCCGATCAGCACATGCTGACTTGGTGAATCCGAGACAATATCACCATCGGCATCTGAGCGGCTGGACCGCAACTCCTGCTCGGCGTGGAGTATGCCACCAGTAAGCTCGCCGCGCTCATCGCTGGTCAGGTAAGACGGGTTGTAGTAGGTCGCCGATACCTGATCGTTGAACATCGACAAAGACTGGGCGGTAGCTACATCCACCGGCATAACGCCGTAGGTAGTGCCCAGATTGCCCATACTGGCATGAGCGTTAAATGATAAGCCGGCGGAGGCGGCTGCCACTGCGAGAGTCATCGTACGCAGGGAAAAGCGGGAGGTTGGGACCATGAAACACACTCCATTCATTTGTCTTGTTATTGACCTTCACCGTACTTCGGGGAGGGCGACAGGGCTGGTAACCACTGTTGGTACGTTTGTTCGAAAAGCAGTGTAGTGTGCTTGTCTTATCGGGACGTTGGCTTTTTTGACAGCTTTTGATGTCGGAATGACCACTTGCCCTTCAAAGATGGTTTAAAAATGACGGAAATACAGAGGCTTATCAGGCCGGAAACTGTTTTTTTATGTTACAGAGAGTTGTGAACTGTTGCGGGTTTTGGAGCAGGCAATAAAAAACCCCTCGTTGAGGGGTTTCTAAAGCGTAAAACTTTCTGACAGAGAAAAGGCTATTTGTTCGCCTTCCGCTTCCGTGAGTAAGCTAAACCCATCAGTCCCAGACCCAGAAGTCCAAGCGTGCCTGGCTCTGGAACTTCTACTGCGGAGGCACCCCATATCGAGATATGGGAAATGGCGCCTTGGCCATCACTCCAGAAATTGCTGAACACAAGGTCTTCCTGACCGTCCCACAGAGTACTGATATCGTAGAAGTAGTAACGAGGGTCGATGTTTCCGTCTTTCACTGCCACGTAGCACTCGCCACACACAATATAGGAAGTATCCACCACCCACGAGAGTGTACCTCCAGAGGGTTCACCGTCATCAAGGGTCCAGGCCATGTCGTATGAGCCGGTAAAGCTTCCTTCTTCAGTGCTACCGTCAAAATCTGCCTTGTATAGAAGGGCACCATTGTCAACGAATGACGTTCCAAACAGGTCATTGATACAGCCAGGTTCACAGTTACTGGGTCCGTAAGAACCTGCTCCATCATTTCCATCGTAATCGGCGTTGCCAGGTTGCAGTATCAACGCGTGGGAGGCCGCTGAGGCCATCATAAAAGTAGTAGTAACAACGGCTGTTCTCAGTAACTTGCTGAGTTCCATAGTTTTCAATCTCCATCTTGCAGCCAAGCAAGGAACACGCCTGAACTCCAGGGGGCCGGGACTGGTGTTGGCTGGTCACGCCAAGTCGTGTCGAAAACT
>JAWWAM010000328.1:0-3980 GCA_033721715.1 Marinobacter sp. | reverse complement strand
GACTCTCGGTTTCGATGGTGTCACCACCGGTGCCTCCAACGACATCGAGCGGGCAACGAGCCTGGCTCGCAACATGGTTACCCGTTGGGGGCTGTCTGAAAAGCTCGGTCCGCTGCAGTACGATACGGACAGCGAAGAGCCGTTCCTGGGTCGCTCCGCGGGCCAGGCACAGACGGTCTACTCCCCGGAAACGGCGCAACGGATTGACGAGGAAGTTCGCAATATCATCGACAGCTGCTACGAGAAAGCGCGTCAGCTGCTGATCGATAACCGCGAAAAGCTCGACATGATGGCCGATGCCCTGATGAAGTACGAAACCATTGATCGCCACCAGATAGATGACATCATGGAAGGGCGCGAGCCCCGTCCGCCGAAAGGCTGGGGTGATAGTGGTCCATCCGGGGGCGTGCCGGCCGATGAGCCGGAGCAGGAGTCTGCTCCCAAAGGCTCTGACGATGGCCGCCAGCCCGGCGTTGGCCGGCCGGCCGGTGAACACTGACCGGGCGTAACGCCGCGGTAACGATCACCAACCCAATTACGCCGCCCCGGCCGGGGCGGCGTTTGTTTTTGCAGGACGCACTAAAGGTCGCTTATGCAAATGAACTTCGCGGGCCGAATACTGGAGATGTCTGGCTGCCACGTCATGGGCATACTCAACGTGACGCCGGACTCCTTTTCCGACGGCGGTCGTTTTAACAAGGTAGATGCCGCCCTGGCCAAGGCCCGAGACATGGCGGCAGACGGCGCGGTTTTTATAGATGTGGGTGGTGAGTCCACGCGGCCAGGGGCAACACCTGTCTCTGTGGAAGAAGAACTTGAACGGGTTTGCCCGGTGGTAGAAGCCATCGGCCGCGAACTAGATGTCATCGTGTCGGTGGATACCAGTTCCCCCCAGGTAATGGCCGAGGTGGTCGCGCTAGGCGCAGGTATGATCAATGACGTCAGGGCACTGCAGCGGGAAGGGGCGCCCGAGGTGGCAGCCCGGGCCGGGATTCCGGTTTGTGTGATGCATATCCAGGGAGAGCCCGATAACATGCAGGTCGATCCGCGCTATCGCAATGTGCGGCGAGAGGTCAGTTCGTTTCTGACCGAACGGATGCGGGTTGTGGAGAAGGCGGGAGTGCTGCCTGAGAACATTATCCTGGATCCGGGTTTTGGTTTCGGTAAATCCCCCCGGCATAATTTGCAGCTTCTGGCGTCGCTGGATCAGCTGCAGCTGTTGGGGCATCCGGTGCTGGTGGGCATATCCCGCAAGAGTATGCTGGGGCATATTACCGGTCGTGACGTCAGCGAGCGCTTGCCCGCAAGTCTTGCTGCCGCGACAATAGCTGCGATGAAGGGCGCGTCGATTATCCGTGTCCATGATGTCAGGGAAACAGTTGATGCCGTTAAAGTAGTAATGGCAATGGAGGAAGCTGGGCGATGAGTGAGAGAAAATACTTCGGCACGGATGGTATACGGGGCCGTGTGGGTGAATACCCGATTACACCGGAATTCATGCTGCACCTGGGCTGGGCTGCGGGCCAGGCATTCAAGCGTGACGGTCAGCGCAACAGTGTGCTGATCGGCAAGGATACCCGCCTTTCGGGCTACATGTTTGAATCTGCCCTGGAGTCAGGCCTGTCAGCGGCCGGGGTGGATGTGAAACTGCTTGGTCCCATGCCAACGCCCGCTATTGCCTACCTGACGCGCACATTCCGCGCCTCCGCGGGCATTGTAATCAGCGCTTCCCACAACCCCCACCACGACAACGGCATCAAGTTCTTTTCGCCTGAGGGTACCAAGCTCGATGATGCCCTTGAGGCCGAGATTGAACGCTGGCTGGATCGGCCGATTGAAGTCTGTGACGCCAAGGAGCTGGGCAAGGCTTTCCGCGTCGATGATGCCCCGGGTCGCTACGTGGAGTTCTGCAAGAGCACGGTGCCAAACGAGTTTTCCCTTGAAGGCCTGCATATTGTTCTGGATTGTGCTCATGGGGCGACCTATCACGTAGCCCCCAAGGTGTTCCGCGAACTGGGCGCGAAAGTTTCGGTGGTTGGCGCCGATCCGGACGGGCTGAACATCAACCTCAATGTCGGCTCGACGCACCTGGATACCCTGAGCAAGACTGTCCTGGAGAAAAAGGCAGACATCGGAATCGCCTTTGATGGCGACGGCGACCGGGTATTGATGGTGGATTCCGACGGTTCGGAAGTCGATGGCGATGAGTTGCTGTACGTGATTGCCACTCAGCGTCATGCCGCCGGTACGCTAAAAGGCGGCGTTGTGGGCACGTTGATGACCAATCTGGGCGTTGAGCTGGCCCTGAGGGAGCAGGGTATCGATTTCGAGCGCGCCAAGGTGGGCGACCGTTACGTGATGGAAAGGCTGATCGAACGGGGCTGGCTGCTGGGCGGTGAAGGTTCCGGCCACATGGTGATCCGTGACTGCACCAGCACAGGGGATGGCATCGTTTCAGCGTTGCAGGTGCTCCTCGCGATCAGCCGGGCCGGCACTTCGCTGGCTGAGGTTCGCGAGGGTATGAGCAAGTTGCCCCAGAAAATGATCAATGTGCGGGTAGACAAGCGCTTTGATCCGCTGGGGCGCGAGGATATCGTGAGCGCTGTGGCAGCGGCCGAAGCGCGCCTTGGCGGCGGTGGCCGGGTATTGCTGCGGGCCTCCGGTACTGAGCCGCTGATCCGGGTAATGACCGAGGGGCAGGATGAGTCGGAAATTGTAAAGATTGCCGAGGAACTTGCTGTTGTTGTGGAGAATTCCCGGGCCTGAGTTTGTGCCCGGGTGCAGTTGTCTGCCGTAAAAGACTGCTGTATAGTTCGCCCTCCCTCGAGTCAGGGCCGAATCAGGGGTTTTTTATGCGCCGTAAGATCGTCGCCGGAAACTGGAAGATGAACGGGTCGAAAGACCTTGTGAGTAGTCTGGTTGGCCAGGTCTGGTCAGAGCTGGCATCGCTTGATAATGGTGTGGAGGCTGTTATTATTCCTCCCGCCCTGTTTGTTGGCGATGTTATCAGGCAGTCTGACGGACAGCTTGCCGTTGGCCTCCAGAATATTGCTTGCTGGGATTCGGGCGCCTACACCGGGGAAATATCCGCGGGGATGGCCAAAAATGCCGGATGCGATTATACCCTTGTGGGGCATTCAGAGCGCAGGCAGCTCTTCGGCGAAACTGACGAGCAAGTAGCGGTCAAAGTCGCCAGGGCATTGGCGTCAGGGTTGGATGCAGTGATATGCGTTGGCGAAACCCTGGAGGAGCGCGAAGCTGGCACCGCTGTGGAAGTTGTCGCGGCTCAGGTTCGGAGAGCTGTTGCGGATGTCGGGTCCGGGCAGTGGCGGCAAGTTGTAATCGCCTATGAGCCGGTATGGGCCATAGGGACCGGGAAAACCGCCACCGCTGAAGATGCCCAGGCCATGCATGCTGCGATCAGGGCCGAGTTGAAGTCCCTCGGGGCTCCGGCAGAGGAGATATCCCTGCTTTACGGCGGCAGTGTAAAAGCGGATAATGCGGCCGCACTTTTTGCTCAGCCGGACATTGACGGTGGCCTGATTGGCGGAGCATCGTTAAGCGCAAAAGATTTTGTGAGTATTTGCCGGGCGATGCCGGGCAAATCCTGAAAGATAAAGATTCGCGAAAGTCATTGGCGCGAATCATCTGGTTATTAGAGAGACATTATGGATTGGGTCGAAACACTGGTTGTCGTTATCCACGTGGTCATCGCGGTGGCGCTGGTGGGTCTTGTGCTGATTCAGCACGGCAAGGGTGCCAATGCAGGCGCTGCGTTTGGTGGCGGTGCCTCCCAGACGGTATTCGGTAGCGAGGGTAGCAGCAGCTTTCTGGTTCGCGCGACTACCTTGCTCGCCATTGTATTTTTTGTAACGAGTTTTTCGCTGGCTGTATTCGCCAAGCAGCGTGCCGAAGTGGCAGGGGAAGCCGGAATTCCTGTAGTTCAGGAATCCCGTTCCGATGCCGGGCAGGCTGAGGGT
>JAWWAM010000327.1:0-3986 GCA_033721715.1 Marinobacter sp. | reverse complement strand
GGACGCCTCTCACCCGAAGGTTCAGGAATTGCGGGATCTGGCAGAATGGTCCGAGGGCATGGTGTGGTGTTCTCCGGAGCGCCATGGCGCCATGACCGGCATCATGAAGACCCAGATTGACTGGATCCCTCTTTCCATCGGTGGCATGCGGCCGACCCAGGGCAAGACCCTGGCCGTCATGCAGGTTTGCGGCGGCTCCCAGTCCTTCAATGCAGTGAACCAGTTGCGGGTGTTGGGCCGCTGGATGCGGATGGTGACGATTCCTAATCAGTCATCGGTACCCAAGGCGTTCACCGAGTTCGACAAGCATGACCGCATGCTGCCGTCGCCCTATTACAACCGTATTGTGGATGTGATGGAGGAGCTGATGAAATTCACCCTGCTGATTCGTGACCGCAGCAACTATCTGACGGACCGCTATTCCGAGCGGGTGGAAAGCGCCGAGGAAGTATCAAAGCGTGTCAATCAGCGGTCCATGTAGGAGGCAGGCCATGACCAGCAATGTAGAAAGCACTTCAAATGAAGACACCAGCGGTGGCATGGATCTTTTCGGCAAGTACCTGTCGGTCTGGGTTGCCCTGGCCATCGTTGCCGGCGTGGCCGTTGGCCAGTTTGCGCCCGTAGTGCCGGAGACCCTGTCGCGCTTTGAGTATGCCCAGGTGTCCATTCCCATTGCGATTCTGATCTGGGCCATGATCTTCCCGATGATGGCCCAGATTGATTTCAGTGCCGTTCTGGGCGTGAGAAAAGAACCGAAAGGCCTGGCCATCACCACCATCGTGAACTGGTTGATCAAGCCGTTCACCATGTTTGCCATCGCCTGGTTTTTCCTGATGGTGGTGTTCGAGCCGTTTATTGCTCCGCAACTGGCCAGCGAGTACTTGGCTGGCGCAATTCTGCTGGGCGCTGCGCCCTGCACGGCCATGGTGTTTGTGTGGAGCTATCTGACCAAAGGCGATGCGGCCTACACCCTGGTACAGGTGTCGCTGAACGACATCATCATGCTGTTTGCCTTCGCGCCTATTGTGGTGTTCCTGCTGGGCATCTCCAACATCCAGATGCCCTGGGATACGGTCATCCTGTCAGTCGTCCTGTACATCGTCATCCCGCTTACCGCGGGTTACCTGACCCGCCGCACCCTCATCGCACGCCGCGGACAACACTGGTACGACGACGTATTCATGAAGCGCCTGAGCCCCGTCACACCGGCAGCACTGATCGTTACACTCGTGCTTCTGTTTGCCTTTCAGGGTGAAGTGATTCTGGAGAATCCCCTGCACATCGTGCTGATCGCCGTGCCGCTGATCGTCCAGACCTTCCTGATCTTCTTCCTCGCCTACGGTTGGGCCAGATTGTGGAAAGTGCGTCACTGCATTGCGGCACCCGGTGCAATGATTGGCGCCAGCAATTTCTTCGAACTGGCAGTGGCCGCGGCCATTGCCCTTTTCGGGTTGCAGTCCGGCGCAGCTCTGGCAACGGTTGTTGGCGTGCTGGTGGAAGTTCCCCTGATGCTGGTATTGGTGCGCATCGCCAACAAAACCCGGGATCGCTTCCCGGCCTGAGGGGACAGGGACGGGGACCGCTCCCCCGCAAGCGCCTGATGAGCTAGGCTCCTTAATGAGGCCACTCAGACTGCTTGGAGCAGATGCATGCTTAGGTTCTTCAGGATCGTGGATGGTTTGATCAAGGAAATGGTCGGTTCCGCAGAGGACCCGGCAAGCCGGGTAAAACAGGCGGACTGGATCGACGCCTGCGAACCCGACGAAAAGGAACGACAGATACTCCAGGAATTGCTGAAAACCGATATCCCGGAGTTCGATGACGTGGAGGAAATCGAGGCGTCAGCGCGCTGCTTTGTCGATCAGGCCGGCGTGCACGTGCACTCCCTTTTCCTGAACCTGGCGGAAGGGCGTCACAACACGGTATCTGTAGCGTTCATACTGCAGCGGAATCGCCTGATTACCATCCGCGAAAGTGAGCTTGCAGACTTCCGGTTGCTCAGAATGCGGGCGCGCCGTGAGCAGGTCGAGGCCCGGGATGTGTCCGAAATGCTGGTCACTCTGCTCGAACAGAAAGTGGAGAACCACGCCGACGGCCTTGAGGACCTGCACCGGCAGCTTGAAGATGTGAGTTATCTGGTTCTTGAAGACGAAGAGGCTGAGCTGGATGAGGCGATTAATCGCCTGGCCAAGCTTGAAGACAGTAACGGCAAGACCCGGCTGTGCCTGATGGATACCCAGCGCAATATCTCGTTTCTGTTACGTCACCTGCGCAAAGATGGCGAACAGAGGGAGACGCTCCGCGAAATCAACCGCGACATCGAAACCCTGATGTCCCACACCACGTTCTTGTTCGACAAGATCAACTTCCTGATGGACTCTACCCAGGGTTTCATCAACATCGAACAGAACCAGATCATCAAGACTTTCTCGATTGCCGCGGTGGTTTTCCTGCCACCGACACTAATAGCCAGCATTTACGGCATGAACTTCGAGCACATGCCAGAGCTGGAGTGGCTATTGGGGTATCCGGGTGCAATTGTGCTGATGGTATCCGCCGGATTTGCACCTTACTGGTACTTCAAGCGCAAAGGCTGGCTTTGAGTCTGAAGTAGCTGACTTCGAGTTTGGGAGTAGGCAGGTATCAGGTAGGTCCTTCCAAAACACGCTCCTTCGGCACATCCATGTGGCGCTTGGGCTCCGCCATCCATGGCTCCGCACAGTTTTGGAAGGACCTACCTGATACCCGCCCGAGCCCCGGAGAAGGCCTCAAAAAATTCAACGACACTGGCGCAGGCTGCAACGGAGTCTGGGGCGCAGGTTGGAGGGTGCCGCCCCCGAAACCAAACAACTCAGCAGGCCTCCAGAGGCGCATAAGCCAATACGAGCCACTTGGCACCTTCATCAAAGTTCACCTGCACCCGGGTGTGGTGACCACTGCCCTCGCTGTTCATCACGATGCCCTCACCAAACTTCGGATGACGCACCCGCTGCCCCAGGCTGAACCCCGCCTCTTCCATGGGGGCGGAATCAAACAGGCCCTCGTTGGGCCGGGCCATCATGGCCGGGCGGGTGACTGTGTTGCGCAGTCGCACTTCCTGGATGCAGTCGCCGGGGATCTCGCGGACAAAACGGGAGAGGGCGTGGAATTTCTCCTGACCGTACAGGCGGCGGGATTCCGCGTACGTGAGCACCAGCTTTTTCATGGCACGGGTGATACCCACATAGGCCAGGCGACGCTCCTCTTCCATCCGCCCCGGTTCTTCCAGTGACATGCTGTGAGGAAACAGGCCTTCCTCCACGCCGGCCAGGAATACCAGTGGAAACTCCAGGCCCTTGGCGGAGTGCAGGGTCATCAGCTGTACGCAGTCTTCGTTGGCTTCGGCCTGGGCTTCGCCGGCATCCAGGGCGGCCTGGGCGATAAATTCGGACAGCGGATCAACGCCCTCTTCCGCCTCAAAGTCCGACAGCGCGTTGACCAGTTCGTCCAGGTTCTCTGCCCGCGCCTGACCTTTCTCGCCTTTTTCGTTGGCGTGGTAATCCCTGAGACCACTCAGCTCCAGCGTTTTCTTCATCAGCCCGTGCAGGGAAGCATCGTCCACCATCTCCGTGAGAGTTTCGATGATACCCATAAAGGACTGCAAACCGGTTTTGGCACGACCCTTGACCTGGCCGGCTTCCAGCAGTCGCTCTGCGGATTCCCACAGGGAAATGCTGCGCTCGGTGGCATAGGCCCGCATGTCGGCCAGGCTCTTGGCACCAATGCCCCTGGCGGGGATATTCACCACCCGTTCGAACGCCGCATCGTCCCGGCGGTAGTGCACCAGGCGAAGGTAGGCGATGGCGTTGCGGATTTCCTGGCGGTCGTAGAATCGCAGGCCACCGTAGACCCGGTAGGGAATGCCCTGGCGGATAAGGGATTCTTCCAGCACCCGGGACTGGGCGTTGGAGCGATACAGAATGGCCGACTCACTACGCAGATTGCCT
>JAWWAM010000326.1:0-3990 GCA_033721715.1 Marinobacter sp. | reverse complement strand
GCGGACCTGATGATTTATGACGGGTTCAGTGGTGCTCCGGTCTACCAGGAACGTTTCGCGACTGAAGCGCGGTGGGATGCCGGCCCCGGGTCCGCCGACGGTTTCGGTTCGGCCGGGTTTCAGGAAACCCGCTATGGCCAGGCCGTGGGTGGCCTGATGAAGGATATGACGTCGGCGGTAAATGATGCTCTGGCATGCCAGCCATTTATTACCCGGGTGACCCGGGTGGATGGCAACAAGGTGACCCTGGATTCCGGTGCCACCGCCGGGCTGCGGCCAGGTGATGAATTGAAACTTTACCGCAGTGCCAGCTACTTTGACGCACCAGGCGCGACCCCTGAGCTGGAGGACAGTGGCGCCACCATGACGGTGAACAACGTCCACCCGGATTTCAGCAACGGCAGAATTCCCGTTTCAGGTGGGCAGGTCAATATCCAGAGAGATGATGTGGCGATCGTCTGGTAGACGCTGTCGCCATCACATTCAGGCTGCGGCAGTTTCCGCCGCGATATCGCGGATCTTCCCGACCATGGCCCGAAGGCCGTTGCCCCGGGTGGGGGAGATATGGCGGAACAGGTCCAGCTGTTCGAACAGCTCGTCGATGTCGGTCGCCAACAGGTCTCTCGGTGTCTTGCCGTTCAGGGCTACCAGAATGATAGCCGCAAGGCCACGAACGATAATGGCGTCGGAATCAATCAGCAGGTAGAGCTTTCCGGTGGTTTCATCGTAGTGATGAATCAGCCAGACCTGGCTCTGGCACCCGTGCACGTAGTTTTCTTCCGTGCGTTCCTCATCCGGGAACGGCGGTAATTGTTTGCCCAGGTCGATAATAAACGCGTAGCGCTCTTCCCAGTCGTCGAGAAACTCGAAGCCGTCCAGCACATCTTCCAGCGTCGTATCTTTCCCCAGCGGGTTGGTCAGAAAGTCCTGTTCAGAGGCAGTCATTACAGCATCCCCAGCTCAAGCTTGGCTTCGTCGGTGAGCATGTCGTTGTTCCAGGGTGGATCGAAGGTGAGTTCAACGGTCACCTTGTCGACATTGGGCACGTGCTCAAGCTTGGTCTTGACGTCTTCGGTAATTACCGGCCCCATTCCGCATCCGGCGGCGGTGAGGGTCATCAGGACGTAAACATGGTTGCCTTCTTCTGTATTGTTCTCGATCTTGCAATCGTAGATAAGGCCCAGGTCCACCACGTTCACCGGAATTTCCGGGTCGTAGCAGTTCTGCATGGCTTCCCAGACCTGGTTTTCGTTGACGGTGCCGTCTGCGGGTGTTTCGAAGCTGCTCTCCAGAGGCTTCTTGCCCAGGGCATCGGCATTGTGGCCCTCAATACGAGCGAGGTTGCCGTTGACAGCAACGGTAAAGCTGCCGCCCAGCGACTGTGTGATGGTCACAAAGGTATCCGACGGAATCATGATTTCCGTTCCGGTGGGCACCAGGCGTGCCTCTACTTCGCGTTTGGTCAGGACCACTTCCCGTTCTTGCATGCCGTTTGGGGCCTCGTTTTCTGTTCGTGTTCAGGCGACGGTAAAACTCTCACCACATCCGCACTCAGCGGTCGCATTCGGGTTCCGGAACTGGAACAGGGAGTTAACCCCCTCAGTCACAAAATCGATCTCGATGCCATTCACCAGCGGCAGGTGTTCTTCCTTCACGAACAGATCCACGCCGTCGATGTGGAAGACCTTGTCGTCCGCGCTAACTTCTTCCACCCACTGGGTTTCATACTTGAAGCCGGAACAACCGCTTTTCTTGATGGCCAGGCGGATACCTTTCGCCTCCGGCTTCTTGTCCAGTTGCTTGCGTACGTGTTTAACCGCAGTTGGCGTCATGGTGACCGCTACGGTTGGTGTGAAGACTTCGGCTGTCATGTTTCCACCTCCATCAGGCAAACAGGCGCTGGATTTTCTGCAGGGCAGTAAATAACTGTTCCACTTCTTCCAGTGTATTATAAAACGCAAAGGATGCCCGGGCTGTACCGGGAACCCCGTAAAAGTCCATCAGCGGCATGGCGCAGTGGTGGCCGGTGCGGATCTCCATACCCTGCTGGTCCAGCAATGTGCCTATATCACTGGGGTGCAGGCCGGCGATTTTAAAGGACATGACCGGCACTTTGTTGGCCGCAGTACCAATAATTTCCATACCGGGAACGGTTTCCACCAGCTCGTTGGCACGGGAAAGCAATGCATTTTCCGCTGCCTCTATACTGGCCCGGTCCAAGCCGTCAAGGTAATCAATCGCGGCGCCCAGGCCGACTGCCTCGGCGATAGGCGGGGTGCCTGCCTCGAACTTGTAGGGCAGGGTGTTCCAGGTGGTACGCTCGAACGATACCCGCTCGATCATTTCGCCGCCGCCCTGATAGGGGGGCATTTCCTCAAGCAACTGGGCCTTGCCGTAAAGTACCCCGATGCCGGTGGGCCCGAACATCTTGTGGGCAGAGAACATGTAAAAATCACAGCCCAGCGCCTGAACGTCTGGCTTGAAGTGGGGCACTGCCTGGGCACCATCGATTACGGTGATGACGCCGCGGGCCCTGGCCTGTTCGATCAGCGGGGCAACCGGGTTGATGGTGCCCAGAACATTGGATACGTGAGTCAGCGCCAGTATGCGCGTGCGCTCACCGAGCAGGCTGTTGAACGAATCCAGATCCAGCTCCCCCTGGGGCGTGACCTGTATGGGCACCACTTTTGCCCCTGTGCGCTCGGCAACCATCTGCCAGGGCACGATATTGGCGTGGTGCTCCATCTGGCTGACCAGAATTTCGTCGCCCGGTTTCAGACGAGCGGCGAGGCCATTGGCCACCAGGTTGATGGCCTCTGTGGTGCCGCGTGTCCAGATAATTTCACGGGTACTCTCGGCGTTCAGAAAGCCGCGGACTTTTTCGCGAGCCCCTTCAAACGCGCTGGTGGCACGGTCACCCAGGGTGTGGGCACCCCGATGGACATTGGAGTGCATCTTCCGGTAATACCGATCCATGGCGTCCAGTACGGCAATCGGCTTCTGAGCCGACGCACCGTTGTCCAGATACACAAGAGGCTTGCCGTTGATCTGCTGATCAAGAATCGGGAAGTCCCGGCGAACAGCATCGACATCGAACGTCGCTTTGCCCGCTTTGCTTGCCACGGAAAGGTCTGTCATAACCGGTCAGGCCTCCTCAAATGTCTGGTCGAAAAACTCATTCAGCCGGAGCTGTGCAGCGTCTTTGACTGCCTGCACCGGAATCTGTTCAACAAGTTCGTTAATGAAGGCCATAGTCAAAAGGGTATTGGCTTCACGGCGCCCGATGCCCCGGGACACAAGGTAGAACAGGGAGGTCTTGTCCAACTGGCCAATGGTCGCGCCGTGGGCACACTTGACGTCGTCTGCATAGATTTCCAGCTCAGGCTTGGTGTCGATCTCGGCGCCGGTTGAGAGCAACAGGTTCTTGTTGTTCATGTTGGCGTTCGACTTCTGGGCATCCTCATGAATATGGATGCGGCCATTGAACACAGCGTGGGACTGGTCCGCAGCGATGTTGCGATAGGTTTCTTCACTGTTGCAGTGGGCAGCCACATGCTCAATGGAGGTGTGGTTGTCGTAGTGCTGCTTGCCCTGGGTAACAACCACGCCGTTGAGCTTGCACTCGCCACCTTCGCCTTCGAGACGAACCATCAGGTCGTGGCGGCGCAGCGGACCGCCGAAGCCGACACAGTGGCTTTCGAAGCGGGAATTGGCAGCCTGGCGAACACCGGTCGCACCGATATGCTGGACATTCTCGCCCTCCATGACCAGGCGCACGCTGGTGACATTGGCGCCGTCTCCCAGCATGAACTCGGTGACCGCATTGACCATGACAGGCTCATTGCCGCTGGACAGGTATTCCTCAACCAGCGTGATCTGGCTGTGACGCGCCGCGTCCACATAGATGCGCGGGTAGGCAGAGCCGGAAGCGGTGCCGGTTACTTCGTGCACGATGAACAAGGGCTGGTCGAGCACAGCTTCCTTGTCCAG
>JAWWAM010000325.1:0-3990 GCA_033721715.1 Marinobacter sp. | reverse complement strand
GGTGTTCGCTGAGCTTGTGGTTATCCTCTCGCCCAAGACCGATGTTGAGAAAATTTCCTTTACGGAACACCCAGGCGTAACCCTTCAGATCGCGGCAGAACCAGAGTTCGGGAGTGTCGCCACGGGCTTCGCAAACCTCCGCTTGAGCCGGTGTCATTTCGAATTCCACTTCTTTGGCGGCCACCACAGTCTCATGGCTGCCTGGCCCATCGCCAAGCAACTTTGCGACAGGGCAAAAATGGCCTCCGGCGCCCACAATCAGTGGTGCCTCCCAGATATCGTTAACCACCCAGTTACCGTCGCTGCGCACGATGGACTTGACCGGCGTCTTCAGTTGTTTCGGCGCCGTAACCCGGTCCAGCAGGTAGGCATCGAACTCACAACGGCGGATACCGTAGCTGACAACATCATCATGGTCATTGACCACAGCGGGCTGCCCCATCATACCGATGCGGAATTTTCGTATGGGTTGAAGGGTGTACCGGGCTCCATAGGCGGCGATATCAATATCGAGACTTTTCATTACGGCCGGGGTGACCCAGCCGGCACAGGTTTTGTCCCGGGGGAAATTCTGTTTGTCGATAATCAGGACTCTCTTGCCGCTGTCCCGGAGCGCGTGGGCCAGTGTTGATCCGGAAGGACCGGCGCCGACGATGATCAGGTCATAATACTCCATTACCGGGCCTCCGGAGCGGCAGGGAAGGTGTAGAGGTCTTGTCGGGTTCGGGGGAGTTCGTTGTTCTCGCCGTGGGTGAAGACCACCTGAAACAGCTGCAGGGCGCCTGCCCGGAAAGCGGCAATGGAGCCAGCCAGGTACATTTCCCAGGCCCTGGCAAAGTGCTCGTCGTACATTTCCGTTACCTTATCCCTGCTGTTTCGGAAACGCTCCATCCAGTCAGTCAGAGTCTGGGCGTAGTGTAGCCGCAGGTTCTCTACATCCAGTACCGAGAAGCCGCCATCCTCACAAATTCCCATGAATTCGGAGATGCTGGGGGGGTATGCGCCCGGAAAAATACGCTTCTCGATCCAGGCGTTCATCAACATGGGGCGATTGCGGCCGATACTGTGCAGCAATGCCATGCCGCCCGGCTTGAGAGAACGTCGGATGAGTGCCGAAAGCGCCTGATAGTTTTCTTTGCCCACATGCTCCAGCATGCCAATAGAGACGAAGGCATCGTATTGGCCACTGATATTGCGGTAGTCGTCCTCAACGTAGTCGATCAGGTGGTCCAGTTGCTGGCGCTTCGCTTCTTCCCGGGCATAAGCCAGCTGTTCTGTCGAGATATTGTAGGAGTGTACTTTCACACCATAATTGCGGGCCATATAGCGGGCCAGGCCGCCCCATCCGCAGCCGGCTTCGACCACTGTCATGCCCGGCTTCAGGCGTAACTTGCGGCATACGTGTTCCAGTTTCGCCAGTTGAGCTTGTTCCAGTGTCAGGTCCTGGTTTTCATAGTAAGCGCAGGTGTACTGCATCTCTGCCTGGTCCAGCCAGAGGCGGTAGAACTCGTTGCCGAGGTCATAGTGGTGGTGAATATTCTCCTTCGCCTCAGAAACACCGGTTGAGCGAGGGTTGTGATTGCGCCACAGCGCCTCCAGCCATTTGGGCCATTGCTCTCTGGCCTGATGAACAGCGCGGTATAGCGCTTCCATCAAGTCCGGCAGGTCGCCGTCCACCTGCAGCCTTCCGGCAGCGTAGAGGTCGCCGAAGGCGAGGTTCGGATTTGTAACCAGCGCAAATAGAGCTTTGGGGTCGGCCAGCCTGAGAGTGAAGCGTGCGTGCCCCTTCTCGGGCTCAATCAGTTCATCATTCCATAACTGAAACCGCACCGGGGGAGAGCCCGCCATACTCATCAGCTTGGCTACGAGCCAGCGCTCATAGCTGTGGGGCTGTCTGTCTGCCTGCTGGCCTTCCAGCGGCAGCGTCAGCACATGCGGCTTGTGTTCATGCCGGTCGTCGGTGGCCTCGGTCGCTTTCCGCGCGGTGCTTTCATTCATGAATCCTTGCCTCCCTTTTATAGCTGGTTAATCACGGACTGAGGTCGACGTTGTTGCAGCCGACAGTGATTCAGCATCAGGGCGTGTCCCGATATCACAGCTGAGATTCGCCTATTCCCATTTAGTATAGAAAACAAGCGTGGTTTGTCATATCCAGGGAATATTGAAGGCGGCTATGGTGCCAATAGAGGAGGGTAAAATGACGATGTACCGGGGCCGGATGGCCCCGGTATTATTATTGATGTCAGTAGGATGAACTCATGCCAAACCACTCAGGGAATATGACAATGAGGGCCAGAACCAGTATCTGCATCAGTATAAAAGGTAAAACCCCTTTATAGATGTCCGTGGTTTGCACCGTGGGTGGTGATACCCCTTTGAGATAGAACAGACTGAACCCGAACGGGGGGGTCAGGAAGCTGGTCTGAAGGTTCATGGCGATGAGGATGGCAAACCAGAGCATGTTGATGCCGAGTGCTTCCGCCACCGGCGCCAGAATGGGCACGATGATGAAGGAAATCTCCACAAAGTCGATGAAAAAGCCCAGCACCAGGATCACCAGCATAGCGAGAATGATGAACCCCCACTTTTCACCGGGAAGCGCCAGCATCCACTCTTCCAGCAGGTAGTCGCCGCCGGTGTAGCTGAACACCATCGAGAATGCCGTTGCACCAATAAGGATCGCAAACACCATGGCGGTGACCTTGACCGTATCCTTGGAAGCGTCCCAGACCATCTGGAAGGAAAACTGGCGGTAGATGAGCGCCAGAACCACGGCACCCACGCCACCCAGTGCTGACGACTCCGTGGGCGTGGCAATGCCGGCGAAGATGGAGCCCAGCACAACCACAATCAGTGCCAGCGGCGGGATGATGGCAAGCAGAGCCGCCTGTATCTCCTTACCACGTGACAGACCGCTGTCATCCGGCATCGCCGGGGCAGTTTCCGGCTTGAAACGGGTGAGAACAAGAATGTAAACGACATATAGCCCGATAAGAACGACGCCGGGAATTACAGCTGCCTTGAACAGGTCTCCAACCGGAAGTCCCAGTACATCACCGAGGATAATCAGGATAATGGACGGTGGAACGATCTGGCCCAGGGTGCCGGCACCGCAGATTGTGCCTGTGGCCAGCCGCTTGTCATAACCGTGGGCGAGCATGACGGGCAACGAGATCAGGCCCATGGCAACCACGCTGGCACCCACCACGCCGGTAGAGGCTGCAAGCAGTGCGCCCACCAGAATGGTGGAAATGGCGAGGCCTCCGGGCAGCCCGCCAAACAGGCGCCCCATCGAGGTCAGTAATTGCGCTGCCAGTTTGGTGCGTTGGAGAACAACGCCCATGAAAATAAACAGCGGAACGGCCATCAGTGTGGTGTTCTGCATGACGCTCATGATGCGGTAGGGCATGAACGCGAAAAGATCCATGCCTTCTGCAAAGACCCCGAAGACCAGCGCAACACCACCAAACGTAAAGGCTACCGGGAAGCCCAGCATCAGCATCAGCAGGGCAACGCCAAACATAATCATGCCAATCATGCCAGACCCTCCGCGCCGTGTTTCGCTTCGTAGGTTTTTTCACCTGACATGACCCGAAGGGCGTGTGTTGCCATGTTGAGCCCGGCAATGGCGGTAAATACAGCAGAAACAGGAATCACACTCTTGATGATCCAGCGATGAGGCAGGCCCCCCGGATCGCCGCTGCCTTCGCCCATACGGTAGGACTCGATGGCGAATTCGTAGCCGTAATTCCAGATCAGGTATGAGAAAGGTATGACGAACATGATCGCCCCGACGAGGTTGATCCATGCCTTGGTCTTGTCGCTCCACCGGGCGTAAAAAACGTCAACCCGGACATGTCCGTCGGTACGAAGAGCATAGGGAATACCAAGCAGAAAGACCACCGAGTACAGGTGCCACTCCATTTCCTGCATGCCGATCGAAACATCGTTAAAAACATAACGGGCAACCACATCGAAAAACACATTGCC
>JAWWAM010000324.1:0-4010 GCA_033721715.1 Marinobacter sp. | reverse complement strand
GGCCAGCTCACCCAGGCTGTCTGCCACCAGGAAGTCGCGGCTTTCACGCTGCATCTGGCGAACAAGCGGGTGATTACCAAGCAACAACTCTTTCACAAACAGAGGGAATTGCTTGTCCCTGATGCGGGCATTGTGCTCGGCACCGGAAATGGCAAATTCTTTGGCAGCGATACGCCAGTTGAGCAGGTGCCAGGTCCAGGGTTTTTCCTGCTCGGCAACACGCTGGCACAACCAGTGGGTGTCAAATCCGGTCACCAGAGGCTCCGGCCCGATGCGCTCGCCCCTGTGGTTCAGCCACAGGGCGGACTTGCAGGGAATGGTGGAAAGCCCATGGCCGGGAAAGTGCGGGTAAGGATGCGGGAAACCGGCGGCGTAATTCCACATCTCCCCGGCGTGGTTGATCTGGCCGCCCAGACGGTCAGCCACCCAGCGATGCATATGGCCATCCGCATAAGGGTGTGCGCCGTTGAGCATGCTGGCAGGGCGGGGGCGATCGGTGGGCCAGTTGGCACGGCATTCATCATGGCTGCCGTTGATGCCACCGGTGGCCAGCACTACCGCCGATGCCGTCAGCCGGACTTCTTCGCTGGTTGCTTCATTGATTGCCAGGGCACCGCACAGTTTGTCGCCTTCGTGGTCCAGCGCCACAATCCGGTGCTGGTGCAGCACAGTGAGCTTACCGGCGCTGTTTTCCCGATGCAGCGCCTCGAGCAGGCAACGGACCAGTTCCCGGGCGGTACCCCAGATCACATGATAGCGGGGCACCCGATTACCATCACCAAAGCGGCCACGCTCCACCCAGTTGACCGCCGGCAGGAATTTTATGCCCTGGGCACTCAGCCAGTCATAAACCTCAGTGCGGGAGTTTTCCACGTAGTAGCGGGCCCAGCTTAGTGCCCACTCGTCGTCGGGGGCCAGCTCACCAAAGCTGAGCCAGTCACCCAGGGCAATCTCCGGGGAATCCGCAATTTTCATGCGTGCTTGCAGGGGGGTGCCGACCAGCATCATGCCGCCAAAGGCCCACAGAGCCAGGCCGCCCATGCGCTCAGCGGTATCGCGGTCCGCCAGGGTTACCCTCTTACCGGCTCGCAGGGCTTCAAGGGCCGTGACAATACCGGCCAACCCTCCGCCAACCACCAGAATGTCTGAAGCAATCACCTTGGCCATAGCGCCCACCCGAGTTGATAAAGCTCTGTTGTCAGGCTCCAAGATATACCGGTACCATGGCTCACAGATTGACTTAAGAGGCCAGACAAATTGACTTTAGAGGCCACCGTTTCCCTTGGCTGGGTGAATACCGTCATTGCTGCGGCGCAACGGTTGTCGGTGAACGCCGATACATTGCTGGCCACGGCCGGCATTCCTGCTGCCGCCCAGGAACATGAGCGCTGGCCCATCGATAACATTACGCGGCTATGGCATGCAGCGGAGCGTTGCACTGGCGA
The DNA here is from genome assembly GCA_033721715.1 of Marinobacter sp. Classification (GTDB taxonomy): domain Bacteria; phylum Pseudomonadota; class Gammaproteobacteria; order Pseudomonadales; family Oleiphilaceae; genus Marinobacter. The sequence goes on along the minus strand of JAWWAM010000324.1, from coordinate 2,565 downwards.
CCCCGGCTTTGGCCTGAAAGTGGGAGCCGAATTCACCCCGATGAGTATCAGCGGGGTGGGGTTTGCCCTGCAGTCTGCGGCAACCCTGCGTGAGGCTGTGGTGATGGTCCAACGCTTCCAGCGCCTGATATCCGATGGCGGTCGGTTCCAGGTGCTTGCTGGTGAATCAGCCACGTGGCTGGTTTACCATCCGCGACAGGGAACGCTGGCCTTCAGTCCCCACCAGATCGAAGCGGTTCTGGCAGCGGTGGTCGGCTTCGCGAGCTGGGTAACGGGAACCCGGATGCGGCCCTCGAAAGTTCAGTTCAGCCAGCCCCGGCTGGGGCCGTTAGAGGGATACCAGGCCGCCTTCCATTGCCCGGTGGAATTCGAGCAGGCCTTCAGCGGGGTACTGGTGGACAACGCCGTTCTCGATCAGCCCCTGCCCCAGGCAGATCCCCAACTGGCACAGGTACACACGCGCTATACAAAGGCCCGCCTGGCCGCCCTCTCCATGAACAGTGCCTCCGTTCCGGAAATACATCGGTGGCTGGCTGCCCGGCTGGGTCCTGTTTTGCCGCGCCGTGCAGAGGCCGCGGAGGCGTTAGGCATCAGTGAACGCACACTGGCACGACGGCTGCGGGAACAAGGGCAGACTTTCGATGGCATGGTGGACGACATCCGCAGGGAGCGGGCATTGCAGGCCGTGGCTGACGCCAGCGCATCCCTGCCCGAGATCGCGGAGTCACTGGGCTTCGCGGAAGTAAGCACTTTCTATCGTGCCTTCAGGCGGTGGACCGGGTTGCCCCCGGTGCGCTGGCGCAAAGCCGGGCAGTGATGAATGCACGCGAATCAGGTTGCCGCCAGGCACGCCCTCTACTAGGATTGTTCCATCGCCTTGCGCAACGGTAGTCCAGGTACCCTTTGAAGTCCCCAAAAAACACATCCATTCACCATTACCTTTGGTGCACCACGCTCGCAGTAATCGCCGCCTGTATCATGGCCATGCCTGCCACGGCCGCCCAGCGCGTGACGCTCAGGCTTGGCAGCCTGAATGATTTCAATTACCTGTCGGACCTTCTGACACAGGTGCTGGAAGCTGACGGGTATGAAGTTGAAATCATAAAGGTATCGAATGCGCCGACCAGCCGTATGGAATGGATGCTGGCCGACGGCCAGATCACTGCCATGATGTTGGGCGAGACTCCCCACCGCAGCGGTCGCTTCCTGCCGGTAAGAGTGGCAATGACCGACAACCTGATGAACCAGCGCGTTCTCTTCATTACCAGGGGTCAACAGCATCGCTATAACGACGTAGAGAGCGTCGAGGATTTCCGCGCCCTGGGTCTTATGGGGGGCATGGGAAGCTCATGGCGTGATTACCGGATCTGGCTGGTCAATAACCTCCCGGTGTACGGGGTGCCCGCTGACTGGCGGCGACTGTACGACATGGTCGCTATTGGCAACCGGGGAATAGACTACCTCCCCAGGGGCGCCCAGGAAATGGCCCAGGAATGGCAAGATCATCCCAACCTGGATGTGGAGCAGAATCTTGTTCTGGTATACAAAAAGGACCACGTGCTCTATGTGTCTCCCAACGAACGCGAGCTGCATCGAACCCTGAGCAAACTGATGCCGGAAGCAAGCCGCTCCGGACTCATTGGTAACCTGATAGAAAAACACTACCCGGAGGTGTTTGAGCCGCCCGTCAGCCTGACAAAGCGCCGGGTAATTCCCCTGCAGGGATTGCGGGACTGAACGGCACAGCGCCATCAGATACAGGCGAACGGCTGCCTTCACTCAGTTAAAACGTACCCATCGAAACAGGGGAGTACCTCCAGAGCTGAGGCTTCTGAAAATATTTGCCCGTACCTGCAACTTTGTGGTCGCAGCGCCCGTATTCGCTGTGAGCCCATCCGGAAACTAACCAAATGGATGGGAAAAACAAACTGCAAGGAGAAAGCAATGAGCAAGCACGCAAAGATTACAGCACTTCTGACCGCCGCTCTGGTTTCCACCGCTCTGACCTCCGGAGTTGCCCTGGCGGGCGACCATTCCAAAGTTGGCGTATGGGGCGACGATCAATCAGTCGCTGAGGGTACCGTGACCGCCAAAAAAGTGATGGCCGAAAAAAATGGCTGGCTGGTGGTACACCGCACCGATGAGGCCATGAAGCCGGGCCCCGTGGTTGGCTATGCACCTCTTAAAAAAGGCAAGAACATGGATGTCGCAGCGATACTCACCGAAGAGGTCGCCTCCGATGACATGTTGATGCTCATGCTCCACAGCGAAGACGGTGGCATGAAAACCGGCACCTTCGAATACACCCTCGGTGCCAAGGAGGATGGCCCCATCCGCAAAGATGGCAAGCTGGTAATGGCGACGATTACGGCCAAATAACCCCCAAAGAATTCATTTGACAACGACCCTGCCCCATGATGTTATCACCAGTAACAATGTTACTGGTGATAACTTATGCCTGAACCATCCCTTAGAACTGCCTACCATCACGGCGATTTGCCACAGCAAGCGCATCAGCTAGCCCTGGAAACCCTGCGGGAACATGGCGACTCAGCCATCAGCCTG
>JAWWAM010000323.1:0-4017 GCA_033721715.1 Marinobacter sp. | reverse complement strand
GTCACCGGTGGCGGATGGCGACTGGAGCCTGCTGGCCTGGCAGGCCGACGTCGACCACATTATGGATAACTTCAGTCTTCGTGATGCCATGATGAAAATGCTCACTGCGTCGGAGACTGAAACCCGGGGCTTTCGGTTGACGCTCGACCAGAGCCCGGACGCCAGAACGGACTGGGCCATTGGCGCCGATGTTGAAACCAATAACTGGCACGCCGAACGGTTCGGCGGGGCGAACCTTGATGTGCTCACCTCGGTACTCTGGCCCGACGTGGATCGGGACCGTTTTGGGCTCTTCGCCGAACGCTTCTATCGCGTAACGCCAAAGTTGCAGCTGGGCGGGGGCGTACGCTATGACCGCGTGGAAATGTCTGCAGCGACGGCTGACAAGGGGTTCGGAAGCGGCATGATGGCCATGTCCGCGGCCGACGCCTACCAGGGCGTATACGGCACCTCCGAGACCGATGTTAACGATGATAACGTCAGTGGCTTTGTCAGCAGCAACTGGCGCTTCTCTCCCATACAGTCGATGGTGGTTACCGCGAGCCACAGTGTCCGTAGCCCGGGGGTGACCGAACGTTACATTGCCAGCTGGAATAACATGGACCCCTCGAAGCGCTGGGTGGGTAATCCTGGCCTGGACGCCGAGGCACACCATAAGCTGGAGCTGGCATTGCCCGGCCGGAGCAACGGCTGGCACTGGCGCCCCGCCGTGTGGATTGATCAGGTCGATGATTTTGTACTCCGCACCCGAAACGCGGAGGGGGTCAGCGTCTACCGCAATATCGATGCCCGGCTGATGGGGGTTGAGGGGCAGCTCGGTTGGAGCAATGGCACCTGGAGCACCAACAGCAGCCTGGCGTCTGTGCGGGGCGAGAACCGGGACGATGATAAGGCACTGCCTCAGATTCCACCTGTGCAGTTTATCCAGACCATTGGCTGGCAGCATAGGGGCCATGGGGTTGAGCTGGAGTGGGTGCTCGCCCGCCGGCAGGACCGTGTGGATCTGGAATCGGGCCAGGATGCCGGTACTTCACCAGGCTATGGGGTGCTGAACCTGTCCGGCAGCCACCCGCTGGCGGATTACCTCAGCCTGAGCTGGGCAGTGGACAACCTGTTCGATAACACCTGGGCACCCCACGTCAGCCGCGCCAATACAGACCCCTTCAATCCGGAAGCCGTGCGGGTGAATGAGCCTGGCCGGACTCTGCATGCCGCACTAACGGCCAGGTGGTAAGTCCTTTTATGGCGGTTACCCGCATCTCATAGCTGGCGGGTGACATTGTGCCCCGGGTGGACTCCGTCACCCGGGGCTTTTTTGTCCGGGCTCAATGTAAGCCACCGGTCTGCCTGTTAAACTTTGATTGATTGGGAGAATAACCTTATAACTTTTTTAGGGGCTGGCATGCGCAATCCGGGTCGCCTTTTCGTCACGTTGTTGTTTCTGGTGCCTGCACTGGCCGCCGCGCAACCTGCCTTTGAAACGGTCGAGCGCCGGTCGTTTCATGAGACGGTCCACCTGGATGGTGTTATCGAAGCTGTTCAGCAGAGCACTGTTTCTGCCCAGACCAGCGGCACGGTTCAGAGCCTCCCCTACGATGTCGATGACTCGGTTGCTGCCGGCGACCTGATTGTCCAGTTGGAAGACAGTGAACAGCGCTCCCGGTTACGCCAGGCCCAGGCCGGTCTGGAAGAGGCCGAGGCGGCGCTGTCGGATGCGAAACAGCGGTTCGAACGCATTGAAGCGGTTCATGAACGGGGGCTGGTATCCCGGCAGGAGTTCGACCAGGCCCGTAATAACCTCGCCGCTGCCCGGGCGAGGGTTGAGCGTGCCGGCGCAGCGGTTTCCGAGGCCCGGGAACAGCTCTCCTATACCCGTGTGATGGCTCCTTACGGGGGTATCCTCACTGAACGTCACGTGGAAATCGGTGAGTCGGTAAACCCCGGCCAGCCGCTGCTGAGCGGACTATCCCTGGAGCAGCTTCGGGTGGTGGTGGACCTGCCGCAGAAGTACGCGGATCTGGCGCGCACCGAGCGGCAGGCAGAGGTAACCCTGGCCGATGGGCGGGTACTCGAAACCGGCGAGATGACCTTCTACCCCTATGCAAACCCGCAAACCCACACCTTTCGCCTGCGGATGCGTCTGAGTGAACCCAACGGCTCCCTGTTTCCGGGCATGCTGGTGAAAGTCGGCGTTCCTGTTGCCAGTCGCGAAGCTCTCTGGGTGCCGGCGAACAGTCTGATTCAGCGCAGCGAGTTGCGGGCGGTGTTCGTACTGGATAACGAGGATCGGCCCCGGCTGCGCCAGGTACGCACCGGAGTGCGAGATAACGACAGGCTCGAGATTCTGGCCGGTCTCAGTGAAGGCGAACGTGTGGTCACCAACCCGTCGCAGCTGGTTGGCAGTGATCGATTGAATCCGCTTAACAGGTCCGGGGAGGGGTCGAACCCGTGAGTCGGGACCTGCCGCCGGTTGGCCCGTCCGGGGCCATCGCCCGGGTTTTTCAGAACAATCACCTTACGCCCCTGCTCGCCATTCTGGCGGTCATTCTGGGCGTGCTGGCTGTTGTGGTCACGCCGAAAGAGGAAGAGCCCCAGATTGATGTCACCATGGCCGACATCATGGTGGCATTCCCGGGTGCCAGTACCCGCGAGGTGGAGAGCGCCATAGCGACGCCTGCCGAGCAGGTGATGAGCGAGATCCAGGGTGTGGAGCACGTCTATTCCGTGTCCCGTCAGGGCCAGGCGGTGATCACCGTGCAGTTCCAGGTAGGCATTCCGCGCCAGGAGGCGCTGGTCCGGCTCTATAACCAGGTGTATTCGAACCAGGACTGGCTGCCGGCCAACCTCGGTGCAAGCCAGCCAGTGATCAAGCCCAAAGGCATCGATGACGTGCCGGTGATGACCCTGACGCTCTATGACCCGGTAAACGGGCATACGGGTGAGGAGTTGACCCGCCTGGCGCACATGCTGGAAGTCGCCCTGAAACGGGTTCCCGGAACCCGGGATGTCTACACCACTGGCGGCATTCCGGATCGTGTTGATATCCATTTTGACCCTGCGTTGCTGGCGGGCTTTAACTTGACCATCGACGACATTCGTAACGCCCTGGCAGCGGCCAATACCAGCAGCCAGGAGGCCCGGATTACCCGCGATAACCTATCGATTCCGGTCCAGGCAGGAACGCTTCTCGAAACAGTAGAGGATGTCCGGCGCCTGGTGGTGGGCATGCACAATGGTTCTGCCGTGTACCTGGAAGACGTGGCCGGCGTCAGCCGGGGCGGCACCGTGGCTGATCAGAGTGTGATGACCGGATTCGGTCCGGCGCATGAGAGCGCCATGGCTGGCCAGCCCGGTGAGGTTTACCCGGCCGTCACCCTGGCCATCGCCAAGAAGCCGGGCGAAAATGCCATCAACATCACCACGGCCATTGAAGAGCGTCTGGAGCAGCTGCGCAACCGGGCGCTTCCTGAATCGGTGGAGGTGTTGGTCACTCGTGACTACGGCGTCACCGCCTCCCGGAAAGCCCGTAAACTGATAACCGACCTGATCTCCGCCACCCTGTGTGTGGTGCTGCTAGTACTCGTTGCCATGGGCTGGCGCCAGGCCCTGATTGTGGGTATCGCGGTTCTGATTACCCTGCTGCTGACCCTGGTCTTTTCCTGGGCATGGGGTTTTACGCTCAACCGGGTCTCGCTGTTTGCGCTGATTTTCTCCATCGGGATTCTGGTGGACGATGGCATCGTGATCACCGAGAACATCAATCGGCGGATCCAGAACTCCCGGCACGCGGTAAAGGACATCATCCCGGTGGCCGTGGATGAGGTGGGCACGCCCACCATTATGGCCAGCCTCACCATTATGGCGGCGCTGATTCCCATGGCGTTTGTCAGCGGCCTGATGGGCCCCTACATGAGCCCGATTCCGATTAACGCCTCGGCCGGTATGGTGCTGTCCCAGATCGTCGCCTTTGTGGTGGCGCCCTGGCTGGCCTTCCGCCTGCTCCGGCATAAAAAGGGT
>JAWWAM010000322.1:0-4019 GCA_033721715.1 Marinobacter sp. | reverse complement strand
CTCCCTTACTCAGGGACAGCCCACCGTAGTAAACCTCTGGGCTACCTGGTGCCCGCCCTGCATTCGCGAAATGCCGGTGCTGGAGGAAGCCCAGGACCGCTACCCGGGAATCAACTTTGTCTTTGCCAACCAGGGCGAGCATCCCGAAACCATCAATCAGTTTCTGAGTGAGCAGAACCTGGATCTGGACCATGTGCTCAGCGATCGGCAGGGTGGCTTCGGTCGCGCTATCGGCAGCCAAGGCCTGCCAACCACGCTGTTCTATGACGCCCAGGGCAAACTCGTGGACAGCCACATGGGAGAACTTTCGAAAGCCAGCCTGGCCCGAGGCCTTGAACGCTTCGAGGCCAACCATTCCGAACCTGTACCGTCGCAAGAGGTAACCCAATGACCCTGAAACGAGTCATGTACTGTGCATTGCTATCCACCGCGGTTATTGCAACCAGTGCTCAGGCCGAAGACCTTCCACCGGCAATTCAGAACCTGGAGCAACAGGGCGTGGAGGTTATAGAAAGTTTTGACGCGCCCGGTGGCTTAACCGGCTATGTTGGTGAAATGCGGGGGCGTTCCCTGGCATTCTATCTGACGCCTGATGGCGATCACGTGATCGTTGGCACGATGATGGACAAGGACGGCAACAACCTGAGCGAGGCCAGTATCCAGGAACTCGTCGTGGGGCCGAAGTTCGAAAGCGCCTGGCCGGAACTGGAAGACAGCAACTGGGTCCGGGACGGGGACAAAAACGCAGACACGGTCATTTACACCTTCACCGATCCCAACTGCCCTTATTGTCATCGCTTCCGCCAGCAGGCCGAGCCCTGGATCGAGGCCGGCAAGGTACAGCTGCGTCACATCATGGTAGGCATTCTCAAAGAAGATAGCCTGACCAAAGCAGCCACTATTCTCGGCAGCGAAAACCCCGAATCGGCCATGCAGAAGCACCAGGCGTCCTTCGAAAAGGGCGGGATTGAAGTAGACCGCAAGCGCGTGAGCGCAGCTCATCTCGAGGTAAAAGCCAACAACAGCCTGATGCAGAAACTGGGCCTTCAGGCCACACCCAGCACCCTCTATAGGGGAGAGGACGGGGAAATCACCATGGTACAGGGCCTGCCCAACCCGCAGGCTCTGGAACGCATGATGGGCCCTCGCCCCTGATACCACCGGATGTCCCGCCAGCCATGACGGCGGGACTCACTCCGTCGCCGCTTTGGCAAAGTTTGCGAGCGCGCCCTTGATGATTCACGGTGACAAAAGCATAGGCCAAATAGCAGTTGTCTGCTTACTGGACGCCGATGGAGCGAGTTACCTCAGTAGACTTTGCCAGCACCCGCGGGGCGGGTCTTGAAACGCTTATGCAACCACAGATACTGGTCTGGCTGTTCGCGGATGGTGTCCTCAATGTAGCGACTCCAGGTTTCGGTATCACATTGCTTGTCCGCGCCAAATGCCTCCTGTATCGGTGAGAAGACAAGCCGGTAGTTGCCATCCGGCATTCGCAGGTGGCTTACACAAATGACCGACGCGCCGGATACTTTGGCAATGTAACTGGGAGAGGTAATACATCCGGCTTCGGTGCCGAAGAACGGCACGAAAAGCTCGGTCTTCTTGCCAAAATCCTGGTCGCAGGCGAACCAGACTTCACCGCCTTTTTTCAGGAACGACACCAGCGGCCGCAACTCACGCTTGGTAAAGGGCCGGATACCGAAATGACGCCGGCGGCCGTTCTCGATCATGCGATCGATGACCGGATTGTTGTTGGGCCGGTACATGTAACCGGGTTTTTTCAGGTGGCAGGCAATCAACGGCAACGCAAAATCGAAAATGCTGTAATGCCCGCCAATCAACAGAACCCCCTTACCCCTGGCCTGGGCTTCTTTCAGGTGCTCAAGCCCGTGTACTTCCGCCTGCTCACAATAGCCCGACATATCCCGCCACCAGGCGTGGATGCTTTCCAGGAAGCCACGGGCGCAGGCAACAAAATTGTCCTGAACCAGCTGTTCCCGGGCCGCTGCGTCCAGTTCAGGAAAACAGGTAGCAATGTTGGTATTGGCCACTCTGGCCCTGGATTTCAGCCGGCCTTCCAGAAAACAGCCCAGCCGCCGCCCCAGGCGCTGCTTGACCGGCATCGGCAGCAGGGAGAGCAGGTACAGCGTGAATACCAGAAGCCAGGATGGCCAGAATGCGGGATGCCACAAAGGCCTGTTGTTCTTGTTCTTACTGCCGGACATACTTCTTTGCCTGTTCGAAAACGAGAAACGAGCCTGCCATAGAATCCGGACAAAGTGTACTTCCAAATGTGACCGGACGGGCCGGCCGGCGTCAGGAGCCAAACAGGGCAGACTTCAGCGGCCGTAGAAAGCCCGCCTGGCTGCCATCGTGTGCTACTGGCCGGATACCGTCGAATTCCAGATAACCGTCTTCAATCGGCCCGAATCTCAGGGTTTTCACATCCGCCACGTAGTTCTGGGTGACCTTCCAGGGGCCATGGGTACCCTGGCGTGGCAGACGATCATCCGCACGGCGAATGTAACCGGAATCCAGGCCGCCCATCACCGTGCCCTCGCCGCGGCTGTCTCCGGTATCCCTGGGCACGCAGACCCGGTTGCTGTGGGCGTCCATGTAGTTCAGCAGTCGACACAGGTACTCTGCGGCAATGTCGACCTTCAGGGTCCAGGAAATATTGGTGTAACCGAAAATCATGCCGGCATTGGGTACACCCTCGACCATCACATTCTTGTAGATGACCTTGTCCCGCAGCACCACGGGCTGGCCATCAACCATCAGGTCCATGCCCCCGAGCATCTGGATATCCAGCCCCGTGGCCGGAATGATGATATCGGCTTTCAGCTCCTGACCGGATTTAAGCCGGATGCCCTGCTCGGTAAAGCTCTCGATATGATCCGTCACAACCGACGCTTTGCCCGCGCGAATGGCCCCGAACAGATCCCCATCCTTGACCACACACAGGCGCTGGTCCCAGGGATTGTAGCTGGGGGAGAAGTGGCTCATGTCGGCCTTGCCATCCAGTTGCCGGCGCACCAGGCCCAGCATCAGCCGGCGCATGATTCCCGGGTTTCTGCGCGAGCGGTTATACAGGAAGCGGGCCACAGCAACGTTCCGCGCCCGGGTCAGGCGATAGGCAGATTTGGCAGGCAGCATTTTCTGGAAGAACATCGCTACCTTGTCGTTTGACGGCAGCGGCATCAGATAGGAGGGCGAGCGCTGCAACATGGTGACGTGTTCAGCTTCTTCCGCCATGGTGGGTACCAGTGTAATGGCCGTGGCACCGCTGCCAATAACCACCACACGCTTGCCGGCATAATCCAGGTTCTCCGGCCAGTGCTGAGGGTGCACAATCTGGCCTTTGAACCGCTCCTCCCCGGGAAAGTCCGGCTTATAGCCAGCGTCATAATTGTAATAACCCGTACAACCAATCATGAACCCGGCGGTAAAAGTGAGGGATTCACCGCTTGCCTCTTGCACCGCTGTCACTGTCCAGCACTTGTCGGTAGCGCACCATTCCGCACGTTTGACCGCCATCCCATACCGGATATGTTTGTCGATGTCGTTTTCCGCGGCAGTGTCACTTACGTACCGTTTGATAGAGGGGCCATCCGCCAGCACCTTGCCACTGGTCCAGGGGCGGAAATTGTAGCCGAAGGTGTACATGTCAGAATCAGAGCGGATACCGGGATAACGGAAAAGGTCCCAGGTACCACCCAGGGACTGCCGGCGCTCAAGAATGGTGAACGACTTGCCCGGGCACTCCCGTTTGAGGTGGCAGGCCATACCAATGCCGGATACACCGGCACCGACAATCAATACGTCTACATGCTGCTTGCTCATACCTACCCTTGCCGCGGCTGTTATTGTTTTTATCAACATTTCAACGTGGTAGCCCACGCCAATGGGTTGAGAATAGCCCAGGACAGGAAAAGTGGAAATTGGCCCAAAGCGGCTAATCCGGCGCCGCTTCGGCCAGTTCTTGGCACCGGACTCTACAGTTTTACTCCATAGTG
>JAWWAM010000321.1:0-4051 GCA_033721715.1 Marinobacter sp. | reverse complement strand
GGGCCGCGGCCGAATAGATCCAGAAGGCTGTAGGTAACCTGGGCCTGATAAGACCGCTTAAGCCGGTTCATGTTCTCCTGTACCTGTCGAAAGCACATGATTGGGTCCTGCACTTCCACCGGTAAGGTAACCAATACCAGTCCGAACTTGTTGCCGAGGGTTTCGATGGGTTGATCAAGAGGCCGCAAGTTAAAAGGAACGGCAACGCGAATTCCGCATTCCGGGATGGCTTCCTGATGCGCTGCAAAATGCCGCTGCAGAGCACCGGTAACTGTGCACAGCAGTACATCATTAATGGTGCCTCCCAGCGCCTTGGCGCAGGCTGTTACGTCGGCCAGCTCCAGAGGGTCAGCCCAGGCAACCTGTTTGCGTCCGGAAAGCGGCTCTTTCAACCCGGTTTTGGGTTCAATGGGGGCCAGGCCGAGTTTGATAATGTCCAGGGCCACGGCGCTGGCGGTCGACGCCAGTTTAAGGGGGTAATTAGGCTCTTCACGAACGGACTGAATGAACAGTCTCCCCTGGTTTGTGGCGGTCTGGAGGTTGTCCACTGTGCGGTGGAGTAGTTGCTGGAAGGCGGATCGCTTGCGCGGTTTTGAATGGCGCTTTGATACGACTTTGCTGAGTTTTGGTTCTGGCGTTTTATCAGTCAGCGACAGCATGACCCGGACCAGCGAGATGCCGTCCGCAATACAATGGTGGACACGAATCAACAGGGCGCTGCCACCCTCATAATTGTCGATGTAATGCATTTGCCAGAGCGGCTGCCGAAAATCCAGAGAAGTGCTGTTCAAGTCGCTGACCAGTTTCTGGAGCTCGGCTTTGTCAGCTTTGCCTGGCAGGGCGATCTGGTGGAGGTGATTATCCAGGTCAAACAGGGGGTCATCCTGCCAGCAGGCCCGGTCTCCAACCTCCACGACACGCTGGCGGAAGCGGTCGAAGCAGAGGAAGCGCTCCTCAATCGTGTGCCTGAGGCGGCTCATGGAAACGGGGCGGTCAAGCATCCACACTCCGCAGATCACCATGTGATTCTGGGGCGTGTCCATTCTCAGCCAAGCGTGGTCAACGGCGGACATGGGTGTCTGTTTAGGTGACATAAGCTCTCCCTCTGCCATGCACCGGAATTCCCGAGTATAGGCCTGTTGGAAATCTGAACAAAGAGAATGAGTATGCGACACACCGGCCAGTGGTCCCCGTGACCGGTGTCAGAAATTTCGCGTTTTGTGCGGTTTCGTGATCAGAGGGTGGTATCGCGCAGGATACGCTGTTTCTGGCGGTTCCAGTCCCGCTCTTTCTCGGTGGCGCGTTTGTCGAACAGCTTCTTGCCTTTCACCAGGGCGATTTCGCACTTCACCTTGTTGTTTTTCCAGTAGAGAGCCAGCGGGATACAGGTGTAACCGGCCTGGTTTACCTTGCCCACGATCTTGCCGATTTCCTTGGCATGCAACAGTAGTTTGCGGGTACGGGTCGGGTCCGCAATGACGTGGGTAGAGGCAGCAATCAGCGGGGTGATGTGAGAGCCGAGCAGCCAGGCTTCACCATCCTTCAACAACACATAGGCGTCTGTCAGCTGTGCCTTGCCGGCACGCAGAGACTTCACTTCCCAGCCCAGCAGCGCCAGACCGGCCTCGAAGCGTTCCTCGATGTGGTATTCGTGTTTTGCCTTTTTGTTCAGCGCAATAGTGGCGCTTGGGGCGCCGGGTTTCTTCTTGCTCATGAATCAATGATCCGGAGTCGGACAAGGAATTTACCGGGCGTATTCATGCCGGAAAAGCGCGCATTGTAGCTCAGTAGTGCCAGACTGGTCACGAAATCGGCGTGATTGGCTACATTGATAGTCGTATGGGGCGTAATTCCTCCGCTACAATGTCCCCTCAGATGTCGTCAGGGAATGGAATGCCTACTCCATACGAAACTCCAATCGGGTCCTGGATCCGGCCAACTACCTTTTTCTGGGCTGCAACAGGGGCGACCTTTGGCCTGGCTAATGTATGGCAGTTTCCCTATCTGGCCGGCAACCATGGCGGCGGGCTGTTCATTCTGCTCTATCTGCTTTGTCTGGTGCTGGTAACCCTGCCTCTGATGGTCACCGAGTCGGCCATGGGGCGCCATTCCCGTCATGGTCTGGTGCTGGCCATGGATGGGTATGTGCGCAGGGCCCGATGTTCCCACGGGTGGGTCTGGGCAGGCCGGTTCGGCATTCTGGCTGCATTTCTGGTGCTTTCCTTTACCGCCGTTTTTGGTGCGATCGCCCTGGCATACGTGTTTTATGGTGCCATGGGGCGTTTTATGGGCGCCGGGGAGGCGGAGGCAGCCGGTCTGCTGTCAGCGCTGGTGTCTGATCCGAAGGACTATCGGATCTTCATGGCATGGCACGGGTTCTTCCTGCTGTTGGTTATCTGGGTCTCCATGCAGGGTGTTGTTGACGGAGTTGAACGCGCTGTGCGGGTAGTGGCTCCGGCGATGTTGCTGATGCTGCTGGCGCTCTGTGGTCTGGCAGTATGGGCGGGTGAGTTTCGCAGTGCGTCCAACTTTATGCTCAGTTTCCACCCTGATGATGTAACCACGGAGAGTTTGCAGGCTGCCCTGTTTCATGCGTTTTTTACATTGGGGCTGGGTATGGGGGTGTGGACGCTGTTTGGTGCCTACACGCCGGCCGGCACGCCCCTGAAGCGTTCAGTGGTCGCAGTGGTGCTGATGGATACCCTGATCGCCATTGTTGCCGGCCTGGCAATCTATTCGCTGGTGCCTGGAGGACATTCCATGGAAGGAGAGCGCGGCTTTGGCCTGCTTTTCCTTTCGCTGCCGGTAGCGTTATCGGAGCTGCCGGGCAGTCAGTTCCTGATTGCGACGGTGTTCCTGGTTGTGGTGATGATTGTATGGACCACATCGCTTGCCCTGTTGGAGCCGGTGGTGGGGTGGTTTCGTGAATGGACAGCAGCTCCGCGGGGGTGGTCGGTATTTTTGATGGGGGTGCTGGTCTGGCTGGTCGGGCTCGGGTCATTACTTTCATTCAATGTCTGGTCAGAAGCGCGTTTTGCCGGCGGAACCGTTTTCCGGTGGCTGGAGCTGGCTACCGGTGGCCTGTTGATTCCGTTGGTAAGTGTCCTGATTGCGGGTTTTACAGGCTGGTGCCTCACCCGTAACCTGACCTTCACCATTCTGGGCAGGGCGCCCGGTCTGTTCCGGGGTATATGGTTCTGGGTAATGCGGCTGGTGTTGCCCCTGGTCGTTGCATATATCGGTGTTCAATACACGGCTGTCTCCCTGGCGGCTATGTGCAATAGTGGAGGTGCGGCGCTCTGGTGTGGCCCGGCAGAGGCAATAGCTCGAGAGCCGGCGGGCGGGGAAGATTCCGGGGCTGCTCCTCCGGAAGCACAGGGAACAGATACCCCTGAAAAAAAGGAGAGCGACGCTGATCAGGAGGACGGCGCCGACCTGCCGGAAAAGGGAAGTGACAGTGAAGAGGATGGCGCAAATGGGGGCGAGGGTGGTCCCAACGACGGCGAGATCCTTTATCATAGCGTCTGATCAAGGCTGACTTCGCTGGTAAGACTCCCGCAGTGTCATCTATTAAAGTTTGTAAAAGCAGGACGTTCGCCTCCAATGCCCCATCAGATCGATAAAACCGCGCTGGTTATGCACCCGGCAGACCGCATGTTTCACCTGGTCAACGACGTAGCCCGTTACCCCGAATTTCTCCCCTGGTGCGCCGACACCGAAATTCATGAAGAAACGGGTAATCAGATTGTGGCCTCCATGGATATCGCCAAGGGTGGAATTCGCCATCGTCTGACCACTCGTAACCAGCTTTTGATGCCGGATACCATTGAAATGAATCTGGTGGATGGGCCGTTTCGGAATCTGAACGGGCGCTGGCATTTCAAATCTCTTGATGACAATGCCTGCAAGGTAATCCTCACCCTGGAGTTCGAGTTTTCCGGCTCTCTCTCGCGGATGACGTTCGGGCCGGTATTCAATCAGGCTGCCACTACAATGGTGGACGCTTTTTGTCGGCGCGCAGACGAGCTATATAAAGGGGGTGGGGCGTGAT
>JAWWAM010000320.1:0-4054 GCA_033721715.1 Marinobacter sp. | reverse complement strand
GGTGTTTCTGACGTCAGCCCTGTTCTCACTGGGTGGCTTCATCAATGCCATGCTGGCGACCAAGTTTGATGACATTTCCATCGTGCCGACCTTCGTACTGACACCGCTGACCTACCTGGGTGGCGTGTTCTATTCCATCGATTTGCTGCCGGGTTTCTGGCAGGGCGTATCGATGATCAACCCCATTCTCTACATGGTGAACGCCTTCCGCTACGGCATTCTCGGGGTGTCGGATGTCAATCCATACGTTGCTCTTGGTATGATTCTGCTGTTTATTGCGATTCTGTCTGCCGTGTCCCTGCGCATGCTGGCGCGCGGCAAGGGAATTCGTCACTGATGTCTGGTTCCAGGATTTCTCATGGCCCTTATTGATGCCCCGCTGGGCAAATCCAGCGATTACCCGGATGCCTACGATCCGCAACTGCTGTTCCCCGTCGCCCGTGACGAGAACCGCCGCCGCATTGGCCTTGAGGATGGGCGTTGGCCCTGGTTCGGGGAAGATCTGTGGCAGGCCTGGGAGGTTTCCTGGTTGCGGCCGGGTGGTGTCCCCGCAGTGGCGTGGGGGGAAATCCGTGTACCGGCGGCATCGCCCTCCATCATTGAGTCCAAGTCACTCAAGTTGTACCTGAATTCGCTGAACCAGACAGTATTTTCCTCCGCTGACCAGGTGAGGGATGTAATCTCCCGGGACCTGTCCAGTGCCAGCGGAGCGTCGGTGGCTGTGGATCTGCACAGCGTTGATGAGGGGGCAAGGGCGGTGGGGCGGCCAGAAGGTTATGTGCTGATCGATGATGAAGAGCCGGAGTCTGTAGTTTACGACTATAACCCGGACAGTCTGACGACCGATGGTGATGTGGTGTCTGAAAAACTGTGCTCACATCTGCTGAAGAGCAACTGCCCGGTTACCGGCCAGCCGGACTGGGCTACGGTACTGATCGACTACACCGGCCCGGCAATAGACAGGGCAGGCCTGCTGCAATACATCGTGAGTTTCCGCCAGAAGCAGGATTTTCATGAACACTGTGTGGAAACCCTGTTCACCGACCTGATGGCTCGCTGTAAACCAGAGCACCTGTCGGTGTGCGCGCGATATACGCGTCGGGGCGGGCTGGATATCAACCCCTGGCGCAGCACAGCACCTGAAGACGCGGCGGGGCCGAGGCTGATCCGCCAGTAACGATCGGTCGCGTCAGGATTCTTCTTCCTGGCGCAGGCGTTCGGCGGCATCCTCCAGCGCGGAAAGTATGGCTTCCCGTTCCCGCTCGGTAATTTTTTCGGAGTCCAGGTACATGGCGAAGCCACTATGTTCGTGCTCCAGGAAACTGCGGTTGGGGCCCATGTCGCGGCGGAAGTCTACCACCTCATAGATGGACACCGGGCGGCCGAAACCTTTCACGGTAATTTCGCCCTTGTCCCGGCACATGATGCGGTCTTTGATCAGCGAGAAGGTTTCGTAGGAAATCAGGATTTCGCCGGGCTCGGCGAGGGACTCAAGGCGGCTGGCGAGGTTTACTTCCTTGCCGATGATGGTGTAATCCATCCGGTTCTCGGCGCCGAAGTTGCCCACGGTGGTGTAGCCGGTGCTGATTCCCATGCGTATTTCCAATGGCGTTTTGATGCCCTGGCTTCGCCATTTCTGACGCATGATTTTCATGTGTTTGCGCATTTCCACAGCCATGGACACACAGGCAAAGGCATCCTCTTTCTGACCACGACTGGTGGGGTCGCCGAAGAAGATCATGATGGAGTCGCCGACAAACTTGTCGATGGTGCCGCCATACTTGAGGGCCACCTCCGACATTTCATTGAAGTAGTGATTCAGCAGTTCAGTCAGTGCTTCCGGTTCCATCTCTTCAGACAGTTCCGTAAAGCCTTTGATGTCGGAAAAAAATACAGCCAGCTTCTTGCGCTGGGTTTCCAGCCGCACGTCCCGCTCCCCGGTAAAGATGGACTGCCACACCTGGGGCGAGAGGTATTTGGATAGCTTGTGGGACAGTGCTATGGATTGTTCCCGTTGATTCTGAATCTGGGTTTTTGCCATCATCAGGGCGCGGGCCTGCTGATGGGAATAAAAGGCGGTCACGCAGATATAGAGCCCCGTGGCCAGTATGGCGATAATGCTGGTGAGCATCGGTGACTGTAAAGACTCCGCCGGCCCCACAATGGCGACACCTATGGCACCGCTGGCGGCCATGATAACCGTGCCGAACAGCCACTGGCGGATACCACCGACAATGAGGCAACTGAACATCAGCATCAGCACCACGGCGACAGACGGGATGGCAATCAGGCCGATGCAACCGACGAACCCGCCCCCGATGGCGCAATCGACCAGGAGCATCTTTTGCCGGATGCGGGGCGAATTACGCAGAAATGTTTTGCGGGTAACCTGATGGGCGATGTGGGGCCAGGTGAGGGCGCCGGCCAGTAACCACAGCATCCACATCCCGAAAACGTCCTGCAGAATGCCCGAAACAATGATGCCTGCGGTTGCTGTGTATGCCAGAATCCGGCCGCTGTAATCCGGCATGGGTGGGATGGCAATCGGGTTGTTCTGCGAGTCCAGTACAGCGGACTTGCTGGCGCTGGAGCTGGCGTTACGCAGGTCAATCGGGGCGCTCATCATGTCAGAAGCGAATCCGGGAAGTTGCGAAAGCGTTGATGTTGGCTCATAAAACGTCTACCGGCTTGTTTTCATTGTTAGGGTAGATAGTACTTGTTTATCGTGGAAAGTACTTAGACTAAAGACTAACAGTAATACAACTGTCCCACAATTCGTAAGCAGTATTCCGGCCTGATGTGCCGGCTTTTACTCAACTTTAGCGAGACGATATGACTGCAATCATGGATGCGTTGTTGAACCGTTCGTCGGAGTCGCGGCTGACCTTACCGGCCCCGGATGCGGAAACCCTCGAGAAAGCGTTCGCCTGTGCCGCCAGAGCTCCGGACCATGCCCTTCTACGGCCATGGCGATATCTGGTTATCGAAGGCGAAGAAGCCCTGACCGCACTGGGTGACCTGTTTGCATCGACTTGTGAACCGGATGCCCCGGAGAAAGCGCGCGAAAAGCTGCGCAAGAAAGCCATGCGGGCGCCGATGGTGATTGTTGGCATTGCCTGCCATCAGGCTCATCCCAAGGTGCCTGAAATCGAGCAGACCATGTCAGCGGCTGTGGGCATGGGGTATTTGCTTGTGGCGCTTGAGTCAGCCGGCTACGGCGGCATGTGGCGGACCGGCGGCCCGGCTTACAACCCGGAGGTCGCCAGGGGCCTGGCGCTGGGGGACGAGGAGATAATCACCGGGTTTCTTTACACCGGCAGCGTCAGCTCGAGTAAACCGCCGGTGCCAAGGCCCGATCCGGCAGACTTCGTAAGCCGTTGGCCGCGATAGTTTCAATAGAGTGACCAATTGGTGCCCCTGCCGGTTCCGGCGGGGGAAATCCCTTGCCGCTTTCCTCTTTACTCTCACCGCCTTGCTATCCTGAACCTTGCCCCAGCCCCCGCCCCACAACAACTTCCAAAAACTGGCATTGTGATTGCTTTTACTCTGGCATAACGCACAAACGGCAATGAGAAGAACGCCGTGTGCAGGAATCGGAGGCATTATGGCAATTTCCCTGGACAAAGCATTAGGCATTCACCAGCACGCCCTCGAAGGGCGGGTGAAGCGTGCCGAAGTGCTGGCAAACAATCTGGCCAATGCAGACACCCCGGGCTACAAGGCGCGGGATATCGACTTTCAGGCAATGATGCAGAAAGCCCAGGAGGGCCAGAGTGGGTTCGGCATGAGCCGGACTCACGAGTCCCACATGGATACGTCAACCATGGGGCAGGACAGCGAGCTGTTGTATCGGGTTCCGCATCAGCCGTCCGTGGATGGCAATACCGTGGATGCCCAGCAGGAGCAGACCCGTTTCATGCGCAACGCCATGGATTACCAGGCCAGTTTCCAGTTCCTGAACGGCAAAGTCACAGGCATCAAAAAGGCACTCTCGGGTCAGTGATCCGGGCGCAGTCAAATAACTGAGGAGCAACACCATGTCACTGGGTAGCAT
>JAWWAM010000319.1:0-4059 GCA_033721715.1 Marinobacter sp. | reverse complement strand
GGGCGTGGAGCCCTATATCGATCGGGCAGCGATTCTTACCGATGGCGCCCTGAAGGCCGTTGGCGACCTGGTTTCCCTGCGTCGGCAGGCAAACATGTCGGTGACCCTGTCCATCGAGCCGGCAAATGGTCCCTCCGCTCTGGAGAGAGTGATTGAAGCTTCGTCAGCGGGTAATGGTCTGATGATCAAGAAAGACAACGGGCGCCTGCAAGTCGATGTACGCCCGTCGGAGAAAATGGCGCTGATCCAGGACCTGCTGAACTCCGGGGAGGTTCAGGATCTGGGTATTCACCAGCCCACCCTGGAGGATGTGTATGTGCACTTTATCGGCTCCGGTGGCCTGGCCCACCGTGGAGGTGCCCAGTGAACAGCATCTGGACCATCGCTCGCAAGGAACTCAGTGACAGCCTTCGTAACCGCTGGCTGGTCGCCATCGCGCTGGTGTTTGCAGTACTGGCTTTGGGCATTGCCTGGTTTGGTGCAGCGGCGTCGGGGCAGGTGGGTTATGCCTCCACCCCGGCCACGATTGCCAGCCTGGCCAGCCTGGGTATATTTCTGATACCCCTGATCGCGCTGTTACTGGCCTATGACGCGATCGTCGGTGAGGAAGAAGGCGGCACGCTACTGCTACTGATGACGTATCCACTGAGCCGTGGCCAGCTACTATTCGGCAAGTTCCTCGGCCATGGCCTGACCCTGGCGTTTGCCACTCTGATCGGCTTCGGCGTTGCCGGGATTGCCATTGCCTTGCTGGTGGAAGACGTGGCCGTTGGCGCGCTGGCCGCCGCCATGTTCCGGTTTATCGTCTCCACCATTCTGCTCGGCTGGGGGTTCATTGCGCTGGCCTACATGATCAGCGTACGGGTCAGCGAAAAACCGGTAGCCGCCGGCCTGGCGCTGGGAATCTGGTTTTTCTTTGTGCTGGTCTTCGACCTGATGCTGTTGGGCATACTGGTGGCCAGTGAAGGCAAACTCAGCCCCGAGCTGCTGCCCTGGCTGCTGATGCTCAACCCCACCGACATCTATCGCCTGCTCAACATTGTTGCCTTTGGCGAGGGCGCCCAGTTAAGCGGTGTGCTGAGCCTAGGTGCAGACCTGCCCATTGGCCCGGCCGGCATGTGGTTTGCTTTGGTGCTGTGGTTTGTGATCCCCCTTACCGGTGCCTGGGCCCTGTTCCGTCGCCGCCGAATCTGATCCGGAGATTGCCATGCGTATTGTTAAAACCTTGTCTGTAGCGGTGATGTTCGCCGCGTTCCTGTCCGGCTGCTCCGACCCTGAAGAGCAGGTCACGGAAAAGCCTGAGCCGGTCCATTTTGAATCCGGCGATGAATGCCACGTCTGCGGCATGGCCATCACCCGCTTCCCGGGGCCTAAAGGTGAAGCCATAACGGCCAGAGAAGAGAAGGTGAATAAATTCTGCTCTACCCGTGACATGTTCTCCTGGGTACTGCAGCCCGAAAATGCCAAACGCGACCACACGCTCTACGTCCACGACATGGCGCAAACCGACTGGGAACATCCGGACGACACCGCATTGATCGACGCCCGGGAGGCTTTCTTTGTGGTGGGATCGGAGCGCACGGGTGCGATGGGGCCGACCCTGGCCTCCTTTGCCTCCGAAGCGGACGCCGCGAACTTCGCCTCTACCTATGGTGGGACCGTCTTGCCCTTCCATGAGGTAACCCTGGAGCACCTGAATGCCGGTACCGCTCGTAGCAGTTCCGTCGGCCACGCCCACCATGGTGGGCATTGATCAGCTGCGCCCAATCGGTGACGTTGTCCCGGCTGACCGCTGCGCGTGAAATTCCGGAATCCACGTTTGCATCTCAACTCCCACAGGCTAATCTTGGTAAGACAGTGACTTCACAATCAACCGTCCTTAAATGGAAATGCTCCATCGCGTGAATTAGCGGCTGTACGCAACGGGTTTCCCCGTACAGAGAGGGTGCCATCATGCGGATCGGAAGCCGCACAGCCTGTTTCCTGCTGCTTGGCGTTTCTACGTTATTGGGGGCCTGCGGAATTATCCGCGACATTACGGAAGAGCTTGGTGGAATCTGTACGCCCGACACACTTCGGGTTACTTCTGACCAGGTATTCAGCGATGATCCCGCACGCCTATGCAGCCGCGATAGCGGAGAATGCACCAGCCTGGCACAGGCACTCAACACCGCTAGCCTTTGCGCGACAGGGCAAACCGTTTCGCTGGTTGCCGATGCTACCTATCGAATGGGGCGGCCGATCACACCTCATCCCAGTCTGCGGACCAAACAGTTACGCGTGACCCGGCACGCGGGCCCAATTGGCCTGCCCGTGGTCGACACCACGCTAACGGTGCAGGGTAACGGCGCCACGATTATTCGCGAGGTAGACGACTCGGGCGAACTGGGGGAATTTACATCGCCCTTCCGGTTTTTCTATGTCGAGCCCGAGGGCAAACTCACTCTCACAAACCTCACTCTGCAAAACGGACTCGTCTATATCCGGGGCGAAGGCGACAGCTTTCCTCTGCCCCGCGGTGGGAACCTAACCCTAATTTCCGGAGGCGCCATCCATAATCGGGGAGAATTGAGCCTCTTTGACGTGCACCTCATGGGCAATCGGGTTCGCGGCCCTGTACCACCAGTGGATGCGGGCTTTCGCTATTACGCCTCCTTGGGTGGCGCCGTGTTTAACTCTGGCACCTTCAGCATGTCTGGCGGTCGAGCTTACGACAATACTGCTTTCCGCGGCAGTGACAGTTTTTATAACACCGGCTCGGCCCAGTTCGCCAATGTACGCTTCGAAGGAGGGCGCTCTATAGGGCACGTGCTGAATAACGGCCCCAGTGGTGATCTGTCTATACATCGCTCGACCCTGGCGTCCCTGAATGCAATAAGCAGTTCCGGGGACCTGTTGGTATCGGAAAGTCTGTCGCATGCCCTGATCGGGGTTTATGGGGGCACGGCGGTGATTCGTAACTCAACCGTTGACCAGCCCTACACTGGGGTCGCGTGCAAGCAACTTCATGATGCCCCAACCCTAACACTGGATAGCGTAACGATTTATGGCGCTCGTGATCTGGAGCCCACGAGTAGCCTGGAGGGGCGGGGACTGAAGTTGGCAGAGCAATGCACAGTGACGATCAAGAACACTGTTATCGCCGCCAGCGATACCGAGGATTGCTCCATTTCGTCCCCCGGGTCCGCCACTGTCACCACCTCAGGAACCAACATGGACAGCGATGGAAGCTGCCCGGGGTTTACCACTGTCGATTCGCAGCTTGGTGAATTGCAGGACAACGGTGGGCCGACCCTGACTCGCATGCCTGCGGCCGCCAGCCCATTAGTGAACGCCGGAGGTGATGACTGCCCGCGGACGGACCAGCGACTTCGACCACGCACTGACGGCGCCTGTGATGTGGGCGCCGTGGAACGGTAGGGGGTTATTAGCCCCCCGGTCGTTCAGTGCGTGTCGTGATTACTCGCGATGATGTTATGAATTTCCTCAATCGCGTGGACATAACGGACATAGTTGGCGACGAATTGACGTCCGCCCGGAACTGATTCGGCGTCGGCGTTTTCAAGGGTGTCCTGAAACTGCTTCGACACGAAGTTGGTGACATTCTCTCCCAGTTTTTGCGCCAGGGCATCCACCTTGCCCTCGGCAAGAGCTTTGTCCGCAGCCTGGGCTGCGACGGAAGCGCTGCCAGCCGGTTTTAATCCGGTGTAGGGAGCACCTTCAGTTGTTCGGTGCAAGCGCACCAGAGTCTCGAAGAAGTACTTGTCAGCCAGTTTCCTGGCTCGGGGGCTTTCCCCTCGCACTTCCAGGGTATCGTTGAAGGCGGCCGTGAGATCTTTCTCGTCGGTAGGGTCTATCCATTTCAGGACCGGCTTAAGGGCCTGTTCATTCAATGCTGTTCTGGCATCTTCGATAACAGGGCCATCCAGGGAGTCGCAATGGGCAAAGCTGGCGGAGCTCCAGAGCAGACCCCCGCTGATCAGTGCAAGCGTGGCGATTGTTTTGGTTTTGCCGAATGATTTCATGGTTATCCTCTCGGTATTATCAGGGATTGTCTGG
>JAWWAM010000318.1:0-4066 GCA_033721715.1 Marinobacter sp. | reverse complement strand
TCCGCAAGCAGTGTAGTCCCCGTGATTGCCCGGTCG
Organism: Marinobacter sp.; assembly: GCA_033721715.1. Classification (GTDB taxonomy): domain Bacteria; phylum Pseudomonadota; class Gammaproteobacteria; order Pseudomonadales; family Oleiphilaceae; genus Marinobacter. Next base: position 4,030 of record JAWWAM010000318.1, on the reverse strand, counting down.
CCCAGAATGAAAAGTGGCGGGATTAACCATGATCATGTCATTAACGCCGGTTTCAACAAAAACAACCGTATGAGAGGCTATACGCCATAAACAGGAGACTACCCCAATGACAGACACCCTGATCGACCGCCGCGACCTGGCGTTCCAGCTCTACGAAGTACTTGATACCGAAAGCCTCAGCGAACGCGAACGCTTCAGCGAACACAACCGCGACACTTTCGACGCCGTCATCGAAACCGCCGATAAAATGGCCCGGGAAAAATTCGCTACCCACAACAGCGCCGCCGACAAAGACGAGCCGAAGTTCGTGGATGGCCAGATAGAGATGCTTCCCCAGGTAAAAGAAGCCTTCGACGCCTACGCCAACGCGGGTTTTATCGCCGGCCGCTACGACTACGAACTCGGCGGCATGCAACTGCCCGAATCCGTGATGGCGGCCTGCAACGGCTTCTTCACCGCAGCCAATCCCGGCACAGCCGGCTACCCGTTCCTGACCACTGCCGCCGCCAACCTGATCCGCGTATTCGGCAACGACCGGCAGAAAGACACCTTCCTGCCCCACATGCTCAGCGGCCGTTTCAGTGGCACCATGGCCCTGACCGAGCCCCATGCCGGCTCCTCATTGTCCGATATCCGCACCTCCGCCTCTCCCACCGATGAAGGTCATTACCTGATCAAGGGTGCCAAGATCTATATTTCCGGCGGTGAGCAGTCCATCACCGAAAACATCGTTCACATGGTGCTTGCCAAGATCAAAGGCGCACCGGCGGGAGTGAAGGGCATCTCCCTGTTTATTGTCCCGAAATTCATCGTCGATGAAGAAGGCAACCCGAAAGAGCGCAACGGCGTGAACCTGGCCGGCCTGATTCACAAACTTGGCTACCGTGGAACCACCTCCACCGCCCTAAGCTTCGGTGACGACGCCCCCTGCCATGGCTACCTGGTTGGCGAACCCCACCAGGGCCTGAAGTACATGTTCCAGATGATGAACGAGGCCCGTGTGGGCGTGGGCTTTGGCGCTGCGGTGATTGGCTATCGTGGCTATATGCACAGTCTGGAATACGCCAGGGACCGCCTGCAGGGCCGCAAGCCGTCAGAGAAGAACCCGGAATCGCCCCAGGTTCCGATCATCGAACATGCCGATGTGCGTCGCATGCTGCTGGCCCAGAAGGCTTACAGCGAGGGTGGCCTGGCCCTTTGCCTGTATGGCGCACGCCTGATGGACGATCAGCATACCCATCCGGACGAACAAAAACGGGTGGAAGCCGGCAAATTGCTGGACCTGCTGACACCGGTTATCAAGGCCTGGCCGTCTGAATTCGGCCCCAGGGCCAACGACCTGGCTATACAGGTTTATGGAGGTGCCGGGTACACCCGTGAATACCCGGTGGAACAGTGTTGGCGCGACAATCGCCTAAACCCGATCCACGAAGGCACCAACGGCATCCAGGCCCTGGATCTACTGGGCCGCAAGATCTGGCAGGACCAGAGCCACGGCCTGCAGCTGCTGATGCAGGAAATGCAGGTGGACCTGGAAGCAGCGACCACCGATCGCTGCCAGCAGTGGGCCCTGTCCCTGAGCGAAACCCTGCAACAGGCCGTCAAGGTTACCCAGAGCCTGGGTAAATCACTGATGTCGGAAGACCCGGACCGGGTGTTGGCCAACGCCTCCTGCTATCTGCACCTTTTCGGCCACATTATCGTGTCCTGGATGTGGCTGCGCCAGGCCAACGCCGCCGCCAGGGCGCTGGGCTCGGCCAACAGCGACGATGAACGCAACTTCTACCAGGGTAAGCTCCAGGCGGCCCAGTATTTCTTCCACTGGGAACTGCCGACGGTGGCGCAGGACCTGGTGCTGCTGAGGAATCAGGACGACACCTGCATGAACATGAAGCCGGAATGGTTCTGAAACTGGCAGACTGACGTAATCTGAACCAGACTGTAGACATGCCCCGGGTTGGCCCAATATCCGCCGCCCCGGGGCATTTTTCTGTCTTGTCGGTTTCCACAGGGAAGGGCCTGCCATGACGTCGGAACATGCCTCTAACGCCTATCATCCGGTACGCTGTGAAATACAAAGCCTGCTCAGGGAATACCTGACGTCCTCACGGCTGGCAGAAATCGTCTATCGCGACGATGCTGGCCAGATCCAGACCACCCACGATGTCATCCGTGACCTGTTCATCAGGGCGGGCCAGGAATTTGTTTTCCTGGGGCGCGGACATATGCTCCGGCTGGACCATATGCTGACCCTTGACGGCAGAACAATCGCCTATGTGAAGTGATTTCGGCAGGTTATTGCTTTTCCTAACTTATTGTCGCTACTAACAAAAACGTAATCAGCAGGTAATTGTACCGGCTCTGCCACAGCCGTAGACTTGTCGCTGTTGTTTTCACACGCCAAACCAAAAAAGGGACATGGTTATGAACAAGCTGACACTGAGCGCGCTGGCACTACTGATGACACTGGGCCTTGCGGCCTGCAGCGATGATGACGAAGGCGCAGACTTCGAGGAAGCCGGTGACAACGTTGAAGAAATGGCGGACGACGCAGGCGATGCTACTGAAGAAACCTATGAAGACGCCACCGGCCAGAATGACAGCGCCTGGGATGAAACCAAGGATGCTGCTGATGACGCCGCTGAAGAAACCGGCGAAGCTATGGACGAAGCTGGCGAGGAAATGGGAGAAGCCACAGAGGAAGCTGGCGATTCCATGCAATAAGATTACGGGGTCTCTCATAAGGAGACCTGGATGAGGACATAGGATAGCCTCGTAGACCCGCATAGTCGCCTGAAGAGCCTGCCCCCCGCCGGGGCAGGCTTTTTTTCGGGTTGTCAAAAAACGTTAAAGAAACTGACTTCTGAGTGTCTGCAATCTGTCACGTTTGCCAACGACACTGGGCCTCGGGAAAAACCTATAAACCACCCGAGAGAGACAGGACCATGGCAAAGCATGATCTGGATCCCAATTACCTGGATCCCAATTACGAGCCCGTTGTTAACCATTCCGGCAATACTTCCTTCAAATCGGTGCTGAGCGCAAGAATGCAGCGGCGAACTGTGATGAAGGGCAGTGTTGGCGCTGCCCTGGCAAGCGTTATGGGGATGGGGCTCGTCGGTTGTTCGGACAGCGACAACGACAAAGACCGAGATAATGATAACGACAATGGCGGCTCCGGTGGTGATGCCCAGTCCGGTAAAGAACTGGGGTTCAAACCGGTAGCGGTTTCAACCGAAAACCGCGTTGTCGTTCCGGAAGGCTACTCTACGGAAATCTTTGTGCCCTGGGGAACACCCATTACCGGCAGCTATCCGGAATACCGTGCTGACGGCACCAATACCGGTGAAGACCAGGAGCAGCAGGTAGGCATGCATCACGACGGCGTGCACTTTTTCCCGATCGACCAGAAGTCCGGGGGAAACAGTTCTACCGAAGGTCTGTTGGTGATGAACCACGAGTACATCAACCAGGGCGCGCTGCATGCCGACGGCCCGACCAGAGCTGCTGATAACGGCGGCGTTCGCCCGGCGGATGAAGTTCGCAAGGAAATTGCGGCTCACGGCGTTTCCGTCATTCACATCAAGCGCGACAGCGAGGGGACATGGGATGTCGTTTTCGGCAGCCCCTTCAACCGTCGCATCACCGGCAACACCGCCATGGATATACGTGGCCCGGTTCGTGGTTTCAACAAGCTGATCACCAGGTACAGTCCGAGTGCCACCGAAACCCGGGGCACCCTCAACAACTGCGCGATGGGCCCGACGCCGTGGGGCACCTATCTGGCCGCGGAGGAGAACTGGCACGGCTACTTTGCCACCGCCGACGCCCAGCGCCCGCGTGAATATCTGCGTCATGGTGTAAACGACAGCTCCCGTTACGACTGGGAGCTGGCTGACAGCAGTGCCGATGAATACAGGCGCTTCAATGTATCAACCACTGGCGGTACCGCGGCTGAGGATTACCGTAACGAGGCGAATACCTACGGCTACATGGTTGAGATTGATCCGTTTACCCCCGAGAGCAAACC
>JAWWAM010000317.1:0-4071 GCA_033721715.1 Marinobacter sp. | reverse complement strand
CTGCTGGGCGGAGACCGCGAAAGGCAGACTGACCAAGACGACAAGCAGACAGTTGAGTAGTCTTCGCATCGGGGCTCCACACGGGTTTTTGGGAAGGGTCGGCTTAACGTTTCACCAACCGGTATCTGACCAGATCAAGGATCCACACCAGCAGCATGGCTACGGAGGCCATGCCAAAGTTCAGGATGGCACGCCCAGCCTCACTGGCATCGCCCAGAATGGTCTCGTAGCCACCATACAACCAGGCCGGTATCCACCAGTTGGCTACCTCTGCGGACTCGACTGGCGTCAGGAAGACAACGACCAGAGCAGCCTGCAGTAGCGTGCGGATTGCATAAAGGGGGATGATACGGAACAGCCGCGCCATCATATAAAAGAAAACCACAAAAGCGACGGCGTAAAGGGCCCAGAAAATTCCGTAAGCGAGGTTCGTTTCAGCGTCTATCATTAAAGAATCCAGTGAATAATGTGTTCTTCCCAGTCTTGCTCTGCCACGTCGGCTTCCGACATCACCCGGTGACGCACCGACACTCCGGCCTCATGCACCGACTGTGGATCGCCGGAGCGCAGCGGGTGCCAGTCCGCCAGCGGCCGACCCTCCGCAAGTGTACGATACGCGCAGGTAAATGGCAGCCAGTGGTAATCGCCGAGTGACTCCGGAGTCAATACGGTGCAAGCCGGCACTTTCTGCAAGCGCTCGGAATAGACCGTGCACTGGCAGGTGTTCTGGTCCATGTAACGGCAGGCCAGATCGGTGTAGTAAACGTCACCAGTGTCTTCATCTTCCAGCTTGGCCAGGCAGCATTTTCCGCAACCATCGCAGAGAGATTCCCATTCTGATGGCGTCATCTCCTCCAGACGCTTGCGCTGCCAGAACGGAATCTCTGCAATCATTCCCGGGTCTGCTCCGGCTTGCGGCGGAAGTCCACCACATAACCGCTGCTCTCTTCCGGCATCTGCAGGAAGAAATCCTTGTCGGCAATGGCATCCAGCACCTGCTTTCCAGAGGTGCGAGCCAGTTTTCGTTCAGGCGTTATGATCAGATCCATGGCGTGTACCGGACTGCCAAAGATTTCCCTCAGGCTGTCCGGCAACTCATGCCAGGCCTGCCCCCGGCGAACATAAAGGTAGGTGTCCACTTTTTTGCTGCTGCGAAACACCGATACAAAGGTTTTTCCGGTCATGATGTCAGTAATTCCTCGATTTGTTCCCGCACCGGCGCAAGGATTTCTTTGCGCCAGCCTTCATCAAACAGCCCGACAGACAGATCCTTCTGATTTACTACGGCCTCAAGGCGCTTGCGCGGTGCCAGCAACTCTACCGGAACATCCCGTGCCTCAGCCGCCTGGATCATCTGGCGCTTGACCTGTTTGTAGAACATTTGCTGCTCCCGGCTCAGTGGCGGGGCGATGGTTTCGATGCCGGAGTTATCAGCGGAGGCGGCATCAGTAATCAATTCAATGATTTTATCACCATAACGACGAACAACCGCAGACGGAACACCCTGAACCGACGATAATTCCCGCACCGACGTCGGCAGTTTCTGGGCAATGGCGATCAATAATGGATCCGCAACCACGCGGCCCCTGGGGCGGTCTCGTTGCCGTGATTCGCCTTCGCGCCAGCGTACCAGATCCCGCAATACTCCCTGTTGCTGGCGACTCAGGGCCCATCCGCCCCGCAATTTGAGGTAATGATTGTCCGGGTCATCCTGGGCCGCAAGCTCTCTGGAGAATCTTGTTGATTCCTCCACCAGTGCATTCTCAAGGCCCCGCTCCCGCAACTTTGACAGGACCCAGTGGTACGTGGGCACCAGGAAGCGAACGTCGTCCAGCGCATAACGCTCCTGAGCCTCGGAAAGCGGGCGCGAGACCCAGTCCGAACGGGTGGCGGACTTATCAAGGGTTTCCCCGAACAAGGTTTCAACCAACCGCGCGTAACCTACGGAGAACCCTGCTCCGGCCAGTGCCGCGCCAATCTGCAGATCAATGAGGCCTTCCGGCTCCAACTGCAGCCAGTGGCGGAAGAGCTCAAGGTCTTCGCTCATTGCATAGAGCAGCTTGGGTACCTGTGGATCGGTCAGAATCTGGCGGAAACCTTGCGATGCCTCTGCAACGGCAGGGTCTACCAGGCAGAAGTTCTCTCCCATCCCCAACTGGACCAGGCCAGGAATAGGGTAAAAGGTGTTCACGCGCTCGAATTCGGTATCCAGCGCCAGGGGCTCGCCCTCGCCATCGGCAATCCAGCGGTCCAGGTCCTTCGGCTCCCGGATCCAGGTAACAGTCTCGGGAGCCGCGGGAACGGGTGCGGCCGGGTTGGTTGCGTCCATAGTAAAAGCCAGGTCAGGGTTAATCAGTCAGGGGTTTGCGGCCACGGAAGGCGTGAGTCAGGGTGAACCCATCCACATATCCCAGCTCTCCCCCCACGGGAATACCGTGGGCAAGCCGGGTAATGAGAATGTTGCTGCCATCCAGCCTGTCTGCAATGTAGTGGGCCGTGGCCTCACCCTCCACTGTGGGATTCGTGGCGAGGATCAGTTCGGTCACGCCTTCGTCGCGAATACGCCTTAGAAGGCGCTCAATGCCGATTTCCTCGGGGCCAACACCATCTATGGGAGACAGGTGCCCCATCAGCACGAAGTAACTGCCGCGATAATCACCAGCCTGCTCGATGGCAAGTAGGTCCGACGGGCTTTCCACCACACAGAGGGTACCGTTACGGCGCTCAGGGTTCTCGCATATATTGCAGGTGGGGGTATCGGCAAAGTTCTGGCAACTTTCGCAACGGCGGACGCCCGTCATCGCGCGCGCCAGCGCGTCAGAAAGCCGCGAGCCGCCCGATCGCCCACGTTCCAGCAGGTGAAACGCCATTCGCTGGGCTGTTTTCTGACCGACACCAGGCAGACACCGGAGCGACTCGACCAGCTCGTCCACCAACGGACTAAAAGCCATCAGCAATCCTCATCAGAATGGCATTTTGAAGCCCGGAGGCATGCCCATACCGGACATCATGCCGGACATTTTATCTTTCTGGTTCTCTTCCACACGGCGAACGGCGTCGTTAATGGCCGCTGCCAGAAGATCCTCGAGGATCTCCTTGTCTTCGCTCAGCAGGGAAGGATCAATGTCCACCTTACGCACATCGTGACGACCGTTCATGGTCACCTTGACCAGACCCGCCCCGGACTCGCCGGTAATCTCGGCTTTGGCAGCCTCTTCCTGGGCCTTCTTCATTTCTTCCTGCATCTGCTGGGCTTTTTTCATCAGGTCGCCCATATTATTCATCATGCTCACCTTCTCCGGAAATGTATCAAGTGCGCCTCACACAGGGCGGATACTTTGTTCGACTACCCTTGCTTCGAATCGTTCAACGATCGACTGCACCGCCGGATCGTTGCGAATAGCCTCTTCCGCCGCCTTCTGCCGAGCACGGCGCTGGCGTTCTTCCCAAGCCGCCGGTGTTTTCTGCCCGGCATCGCCCTGCTCTACACGCAGGGTTATGGTGTCGCCAAACCGTTTCCTCAATGCCTCGACAATTTTTTCTTCGTGGCGGGTATTCAGCAAACGGGCATGGCCTTCGTCGATAGTCAGTATGATCTCATCGCCATGGCGAGTCATGGCAGCGTTACTGGCCAGGTTACCCGGCATGCCCACAATGCCCAGACTGCGGAAATGCTGTTCCCAGACGAATTCGCCGGATTCAGGCAGGGATTCAACCTGTGGCTCCGCCGGAACTGGAGCTTGCTCTGTCTGAAGTGGAGGCTCCACTACCGGCTCAGGAGTGTAGTCGTCTACGCCGTCAGCTTCAGCCGCTGCGGACTCGGCACTAGCATCAAGGCTTGCTAACCAGGCATCATCGGCTTCCACCGGCGGAGGGCCAGACTCCGGCTCCCTGGTGACGTCGTCAGGCGAAGCTTCCTCCAGCACCGGTGGTTCAGGCACGGCTTGTTCGGCTACTGGCTCTGGTTGCTGGGGCTGAGGCTTTGACAACTCCGGCTGAGGCTCTGACAACTCCGGCTGAGGCTCCGGCGCTGTAGGGCCAGGTTCGGGGTCTTCCCGAGACTCCTGCCCG
>JAWWAM010000316.1:0-4089 GCA_033721715.1 Marinobacter sp. | reverse complement strand
GAATTCAACGACGGCCGGGCAGAGAGCCGGCTGATATTGTCGATATTCAGACCGTGGCGGGCGGTAATGGCTGATACCCGGGCAATCTGCTCGGCCTTGATGTCCCTCGACAGCAGCGTGACGATGTAGCAGGCACGGTTGCGGCCCTCCGCCCACTGCTGATATTCCTCAATAGTGATCGGCGCAAAGCGTACCTGCAGGTCCAGCGCATGCAGCCGGAACAGCAGGTCCCGAATTACCGGCGAGGACTTGGACTCATCAGGAATCTCGATCAGGATCCCCCAGGTGAGGTGGTCGTGGATCACCGCCTGGCCGATGTCGAGAATCCGCACATCGTACTGCCCCATAATACCGGTGATCTCGGACGTCAGACCGGGCTTGTCGCGCCCCGATACGTTAATCAGTACCAGCTCACTCACTGTCAGGCTGCTCCTCTGCATTGGCTGCCTCGGCGGCTTCAGCAGCGTTGCTGGCCGACTGGATGACATCAATGGCATCCACACGCTGGAGCCCGCGAGGCAGTTTGTGGCCGCGACGCCCGCGCTCACCCAGGTAGTGCTCCAGGTCACTGAACTGCAGCCCCATCTTGCGCTTGCCGGCGCGAATTTCGAGCTGGTCATCCTCGGCAAACACGGCCACGGCAACCACATATTCTTCCCGGTTCTGAACCCGCGCCGAAGGAATACTGATGATCTTGTTGCCCTTGCCCTTCGACAATTCCGGCAACTCACTCAGAGGAAACACCAGCATTCGGCCCTCATTGGAAATGGCGCCCAGATAAAGCGGCTTTTCAGAATCAGGCACCGCCACCGGGGGCATAATCCCGGCCCCTTTTGGCACCGAGACCACTGCCTTGCCGTTGCGGTTCTTGCTGATCATGTCGTTAAGGGAGGTCACAAACCCATAGCCGCCATCAGTAACAAGCAACACCTTGCGAGCGGGATCCCCCATTAAAAGCCCGGAGAAAGTCGCCCCAGAAGGTGGGTTGATACGGCCACTCAAAGGCTCGCCCTGCCCCCTGGCAGAAGGAAGCGAATGGGCAACCAGAGAATAGGCTCGCCCGGTGGAATCCAGGAATACCGCCTGTTGGTTGTTGCGCCCTTTTGCAGCCATGGCAAACTTATCGCCGGCCTTGTAGCTGAGACCCTCCGGTTCGATATCATGGCCCTTGGCCGCCCTGACCCAGCCTTTCTCAGACAGCACTACCGTCACCGGATCATTGGAGACCAGCTCGGTTTCACTGAAGGCCCTTGCTTCGCTGCGCTCAACGATCGGTGAGCGACGGTCATCACCATAGGTCTCGGCATCCGCCAGCAGCTCGTTCTTGATCAGTTCCCGCAGGCGGTCTTCCGAACCCAGAATGGCCTGGAGCTCGTCCCGCTCGGCAGCCAGTTCATCCTGTTCACCACGGATTTTCATTTCCTCAAGCTTGGCCAGATGGCGCAACTTGAGCTCGAGGATGGCTTCAGCCTGTTCTTCCGAGAGCCCAAAGCGGGAAATCAGTTCCGCCTTGGGTTTGTCCTCATAGCGGATGATGGCAATGACTTCATCGATGTTCAGGTAGGCAACCAGCAGGCCTTCCAGAATGTGCAGGCGTGCCAGCACCTTGTCCAGCCTATGCTGAAGACGCCGGGTGACCGTGGTGCGGCGGAAACTGAGCCACTCTGTCAGCATTACCCGCAGGCCCTTTACGCCGGGGCGGCCATCGTTGCCAATGACGTTGATATTGACCCGGTAGGTTTTTTCCAGGTCGGTACTGGCAAACAGGTGAGCCATCAGCCCTTCCTGGTCCACCCGGTTGGAGCGGGGAACAATAACCAGCCGGGTCGGATTCTCATGATCTGACTCGTCACGCAGGTCCGCCACCATGGGCAGCTTCTTGGCCTGCATCTGCTGGGCGATCTGCTCCAGCACCCGGTTGCCGGAGACCTGGTGGGGCAAATCCGTTACCACAATTTCCCCACTCTCGTTGATCCAGCGGGCGCGCATCCGCAGCGAACCCTTACCGGTTTCGTACATCTGCCGGATATCCTTGCGGGGCGTAATAATCTCGGCATAAGTGGGGAAATCCGGGCCCTTGACGTGTTCACACAGGTCATCTGTGGTGGCGTCCGGTTGTTCCAGCAGACGAACGCAGGCCGCGGTGATTTCCCGGACGTTGTGGGGCGGTATATCCGTCGCCATACCCACCGCGATGCCGGTGGTGCCATTCAGCAGCACATGGGGCAGCCGGGCGGGCAACACCGACGGTTCGTCCATGGTGCCATCGAAGTTAGGCACCCAGTCCACTGTGCCCTGCCCCAGCTCGCTGAGCAGGACATCCGCAAATTTGGCCAGGCGGGATTCGGTATATCGCATGGCGGCAAAAGATTTGGGGTCATCGGGCGCGCCCCAGTTGCCCTGGCCATCGACCAGTGGATACCGGTAGGAAAAAGGCTGCGCCATCAGCACCATGGCTTCGTAACAGGCACTGTCACCATGGGGGTGGAACTTACCCAGAACATCACCCACCGTACGGGCAGACTTCTTGTACTTCGACGTGGACTTCAGGCCGAGCTCGGACATGGCGTAGATGATCCGGCGCTGGACCGGCTTCAGGCCATCACCCACGTTGGGTAAGGCCCTGTCGAGGATGACGTACATGGAGTAATCAAGGTAGGCCTTCTCGGTGTAGTCCCTCAATGAAACCCGCTCAAAGCCTTCATCCGTGGTCTGAAACTCTGGCATGGATGCCCCTTTGTTGCGTGACTTGCGTGATATGAATTCCGGTGGCTACCCGGGCGGCAGCCGAAGGGCACATTATATGGAGGCGGGGACAGATACACCAACACCCTGTCGGATTTCCAATAGCGGAATTCCCGCATGGAGAGATATTAACCCTGGCCGTATGCTCCCCATCAGTTAAACGATGACCCGTTTCACGACATCCGAGAGTGGAGAACTATGAAACCTAACCTGAAAGCCTGCGGGCAGGCCATGATCACGGCCGTGGTGAACGCTGTTCTTGCTCTGGCCCTGATGCTGTTGGTGGAGTTCGCCATAAGCGGCACGTTCCAACTTGCTGAACCCTATCTTTGGGCAGGACTTCTGATCGGCCTGGTAATCTTTTTCGGCCAGTTCTGGCGTCAGCGCCACCTTTGCCGCAACGGGGAGCCCGGCCAAGGATCCACTGACACCTATTAACCCGCCATTTACCAGACACTATCAAGCGTTACACTTATCAACAATGATGAGCTCCTTCCCGGTGCTATCCTGACTTAACGCACTACGCTGCAACGAAAAGTCAGGATGAAAAGATGAATATAAGAAATTCCCTGGGACTGAGAGCCAAAGTCGCCTTACCTTTTGCAGTTTCCGCCGTCGCCCTGATTGTCATAGGTCTTTTTAGTGTCCTGACGGCGCGGAACCTGGTTTCTGACACCGACACGCTTTCCGACCGCTACCTTCCCGCTGTAAGCGAAGCCCTCAACGGTGATCGCGACCTTTACCAGGCCCTGGTCGCGCAGATGTCCTTCATCAGCGCCACCGAGAATGACGAACGCCCCGCTCAGCACAAGGCGGATTTCGAAGAAAATGCCAGCCAGGCACTGGACAGAATGAACGCGGCCGTCGAGCGCCTGAACGGCACCGGCGTTGCCGAAATAACAGAGGGATTTCGCAGCACCTACGACCGTTGGCTGAACTCGGCCCGTCAATCCATGGAGATCGCGCAGGCAGGCGATCCCTACGCGGGCCACCAATTGTTGATTGGCCAGAGCAATCAGGCCTTCAGCCAACTACGGGACTATTTTGACAGTGTCGGGGTCCATGCCGATGAGCAGGCGCAGATCACCGCCCGCGAAGCATCGGACGAAGGCTTGGCCAGTTCCGTTTTTATACTGGCGATAACGGCCGGCGCCCTCATCATCGGTTTTCTGCTGTTCGTGATAATCCTTCGCATGATTATCCAGTCTGTGGGCGAATTAAGGAAACAGCTGGACAACATCGCCCAGGGGGAAGGAGATCTCACCCAGCGTATTCCCGTTGAAATGGACGACGACCTCGGAAAGCTGGCCGCAAGCTTCAACCACGTACTTGAAAACCTCCAGG
>JAWWAM010000315.1:0-4092 GCA_033721715.1 Marinobacter sp. | reverse complement strand
TGTTGGTAGGCAAAATGGCCAGAAACGCTCGCTATGATCGACAGGTCGCCCTGGAAAAAGCCATGAATCTGTTTTGGGAACGTGGTTACAGTGGCGCTTCCATGAAGCAGATCGAACAGGCGCTGGACATGCGCCCGGGAAGTATCTACGCCACTTTCGGGAACAAGGACGGTCTGTTTGGCGAAGCCCTGACTGCATATGCTCAGCAGGGGGGCGCTGAGCTCCGCGAACACCTCGCCGGGTATTCATCGGTACTGGATGGGCTGCAGGGTTACCTTAACCTTGTTGCCCGCCAGTCGAGCCCCGAAAGTGTACCGCCTTCCCGGGCGTGCATGGTTGTGAAAACCCTGCTGGAAGCGAGCAATACCAACGCAGCCATCGCAGACCAGGCAAATGCGATTCTGGGCGCCATTGAGCAGTCGTTCACGGAGCTTCTGGAGCAGGCAAAAACACAGGGCGAACTGAAGCCAGATACCGATTGTTCCCGGCTGGCACGGCTTCTCCAGGCGCAGCTTATCGGTCTCCGGTCGTTTGCACAGCGGGAGATCAGCCCTGACAAGGTCACCGATCTCGCGAACGATATGGCGGCTATTCTGGACAACTTTCGCGCCCGCCACTGAGGCTTTTTTCACTTCAGGAACCCCTTGTTATGGAAAACTTGCACCACATCGTTGTCGTAGGCGGCGGCGCGGGCGGCCTCGAGCTGGTCACCCGCCTTGGTAACAAACTCGGAAAAAAGCAGAAGGCCCGTATCACACTGGTGGACGCCGGCCTGACCCATGTCTGGAAGCCACTGCTCCATGAGGTAGCCTCCGGCTCCCTGGATGCAAGCACCAACGAAATCAATTACCGGGCCCACGCCCGCAAGCATCACTACGAGTTCCAGCTGGGCCGGATGAACGGCCTTGACCGCAACGCCAAGGAAGTCGTGATTGCGGCGTTCCACGATGAAGAAGGAAAGGAAGTGGTGCCGGAACGCCGTATCAGTTACGACACACTGGTGATTGCCGTTGGCAGTAATGCCAATGATTTCGGGACCCCCGGCGCCCAGGAGCATTGCCTGTTCCTCGATAGTCTCAACCAGGCCCGACGCTTCCACAACCTGATGCTCAACGCCTTCTTGCGCAAGAACCACGAGGCGCATTCCGGCAACGGCCACGAATTACCGATCACTATTATCGGTGCCGGCGCCACCGGCGTGGAACTGGCGGCTGAACTGCGCCTGGCCTCCCGGGAACTACCTGTCTATGGTATGAACCATCTGCGGGCGGAAGATGTGTCCATTACCGTTATTGAAGCGGCAGAGCGAATTCTGCCAGCGCTGCCGGCGCGGCTGTCTGCCGCAGCAACCCGGGAGCTGGAGCATCAGAACGTCAGAGTGATGACAGGCCAGCCGGTCAGCGAAATCCGTGCCGGTACACTGGTGATGAAGGACGGCACCGAGCTTGCCTCGGAGATGACTATATGGGCGGCGGGCATCAAGGCGCCGGCTTTCCTGTCAGAACTGGAGGGGCTGGAAACCAATCGCGGCAATCAGATAAAGGTCAGACAAACCCTCGAATCCACCACGGACCCGGATATTTTCGCCTTCGGGGACTGTGCAGAATGCCCCCAACCGGATTCGGATCGCCCCGTGCCCCCTCGCGCACAAGCCGCTCACCAACAGGCGGATGTACTGTTCAAGACTCTGCGCCATCGCCTGGAAGGCGGAGAAGCCGTGCCCTTTGTCTACAACGACCACGGCTCTCTGATCAATTTCAGCCGCTACACCACCGTCGGCAACCTGATGGGTAATCTGTCCGGGCGCAGCATGTACATCGAAGGCAAGGTGGCGCGTCTGTTCTATGTTTCCCTCTACCGGATGCATCAGGTGGCTCTGCACGGCTTCCTTCGTACCGGTGTTATCTGGCTTATGGACCGGATCACCCGCGCCATGCATCCGCGCCTGAAACTACACTGACACAACGCTCAAGCTGTTATTATCGAAGTCTACTCCCGAACCGGAGCATGAATGGATCCGATTCTCACCCTGATCGGCGCACTGATGCTGGTTATCAGCATCATGCTCAGCCCTCTGTCCAGCAGGCTGGGGATGCCGGTGCTGCTTATTTTCCTCGTTGTCGGCATGATGATGGGGGAGGACGGGCCCGGCGGCCTGCTGTTTGACGACTTCGAACTGGCTTTCCTGATCGCTAACCTGGCCCTCGGCGTGATCCTGCTTGACGGCGGCATGCGCACGCGGGCTGAAACCTTCAGGGTGGGATTACGGCCGGCCCTGGTCCTGGCCACAGTCGGCGTGTTCCTCACCGCCGCCGGCGCAGGACTGGTCGCCTGGTGGGTGTTTGACCTGCACTGGCTCACCGCACTGCTGATTGGCGCCATCATTTCCTCGACCGACGCCGCAGCGGTTTTTTCACTGCTTCAGGGCCGTGGCCTTCATCTGAATGAACGCGTCAGCGCCACCCTGGAAATCGAGTCGGGCAGTAACGACCCGATGGCAATATTCCTTACCCTGATGCTGGTTACCATGATCGAAGCCGGGGGCGCCTCCGAAGGCTGGATGGCGCTGGTGATGCTGGTAAAACAGTTCGGTATTGGCAGTGTCGTGGGTGTGGCCGGCGGCTTCATTGTGGTGGAGATGGCCAACCGCATCAGGCTCACACCCTCACTTTACCCGCTACTGGTTGTAGCCGCCGGCATCATGGTGTTTTCCGGCACCAACGCCCTCGGTGGCAGCGGCTTCCTGGCGATTTACCTCACCGGTGTAGTCATCGGCAACCGTCCCGTACGCATGATGCCGATGATACTGCAGGTTCACGATGGCCTGGCCTGGCTCGCCCAGTTGTGCCTGTTCCTGATGCTCGGTTTGCTGGTCACCCCCTCCGAGCTCCTGCCCCTGGCCGGCGGCGGCCTGATTCTTGCCTTTGCACTGATTTTCCTGATCCGGCCAATTGCGGTCCTGGCCACACTCTGGCCTTTCGGGTTTAATCGCCGGGAACTTGGGTTTATCAGTTGGGTCGGATTGAGAGGTGCCGTGCCCATTGTGCTGGCGCTGTTTCCGATCATTGCTGACATTCCCCAGGCCCAGCAGATTTTCCACGCCGCCTTCTTCATCGTGCTGGTTTCCCTGGTGGTCCAGGGCACCACCATGGCGCCCCTGGCAAGAAAGCTGCGGCTGGAGGTTCCCGCCGGCGAAGACCCTTACCGACGCCTGCCCCTGGACGTGGCGGCCGCCGGTGACCATGAACTGATGCTCTTTCCGCTGAAAGGAAGCGTCTGGGAAACGCCCAGGACCCTGGGCCAGTTGCGCCTTCCGGACAATACCGCTATTGCCGGCGTATTCCGCAAACGCATCTGCCTTCAGCCCTCTCCGGATATGGAAGTCTCCACCGGCGATGTGCTGGCCATGTTCGCGACGCCGGCCGTGTTACCAGAGCTTGGCAAGGCTCTTAGCGGTCGACAGGCGCCGCGTTACCTCGCGGAGCGGGCCTTCTTCGGCGACTTTGTACTCAACGGCGACGCCCTGCTGGGGGATGTAGAGCAGGTCTACGGCATCGAATTCGACGAACTGCCACCGGAGCTATCACTGGCCGAGTGTTTTGCCCGTCGCACCAAGGGGCATCCGGTAGTGGGCGACAAGGTGAAACTGGGGCCGGTCACGCTGGTGGCCAGGGCAACGGAAGCCGACCGGGTGACCAAGGTTGGCCTTAAAATGGACAACGAATAAAATTCTTTAACAAAACCACGTCAAAACATTGGTTCGACTAACAAAATTCTTGTGCTATAAAGTGTACAAACATTAATGATTGATTCGAGTATGCCATTGAACACCCTGTTACCAAGTATCGTTGCATCGACCAGAAGCCTGGCCGCCACCTGCATGATTACTCTGGCCTGCCTGCTTACCCTTGCGGCCAACCCGGTGGCAGCATCAGAGTTACCGATGGGTGCCATGGTTGAGGATCCGGAAGTCAGCGAAGTACTGGTTCGCAAAGAGGAACGCCGGCTTTACCTGCTTTCAGGGGAGCAGGTAGTACGCAGCTATCGGATCGGGCTTGGAGACAATCCATCGGGACACAAACTCTTCGAGGG
>JAWWAM010000314.1:0-4107 GCA_033721715.1 Marinobacter sp. | reverse complement strand
ACCCGGAAAAGACCCGAGCAGATGCAGGATACATATACTTTCAAGGAAATCCCGTCACAACGGCCCAACACGCCGCTTCTGGACAGGATTGATGCTCCCGCACAGCTGCGTGAGCTGGCAGACGACCAGCTCACTCAACTGGCAAGGGAACTGCGCGCGTTCCTGCTGTGGTCCGTAGGGCAAACCGGAGGGCACTTTGGTGCCGGCCTCGGGGTTCTTGAACTGACCGTTGCCCTGCACTATGTGTTCAACACTCCCGAAGACCGCCTGGTATGGGATGTAGGGCATCAGGCCTACCCCCACAAGATCCTCACCGGCCGGCGCGAGCGTATGAACAGCATTCGCCGCAAGGATGGCCTGGCGGGTTTCCCGAAACGGGCCGAGAGCGAATACGACACCTTTGGCGTGGGACATTCCAGCACCTCTATCAGCGCTGCCCTGGGCATGGCCATCGCCTCTCGCATGCAGGGGACGGGCCGCAAGAGCATCGCCGTGATCGGCGATGGCGCCATGACTGCAGGGATGGCCTTTGAGGCACTGAATCACGCCGGCCACCTGCACGCCGATATGCTGGTGATCCTCAACGACAACGACATGTCCATTTCCCGCAATGTCGGAGGACTTTCGAACTACTTTGCCAAGTTACTGGCGAGCCGCACCTACAACCAGGTACGCGACAGCAGCAAGCGGGTGCTACAGGGCACTCCCCAGCTGATGGCACTGGCCCGCAAGACCGAGGAACACTTCAAGGGCATGATTGCTCCGGGCACTCTATTCGAAGAGCTCGGCTTCAACTATATCGGCCCCATCGACGGCCATGACCTGCCCCTGCTGGTGGAAACGCTTGAGAATATCCGCGAACTGGACGGGCCACAGTTCCTTCATGTAGTAACAACCAAAGGCAAAGGTTTTGCGCCGGCTGAAGCCGACCCCATTGGTTACCATGCCATCAACAAGATCGAGCCGGTGCCTCCCAGCAAGCCGGAGCCGGTGACTCCCAAACCATCCAGGCCGAAGTATGCCAATATCTTTGGCCAGTGGCTGTGTGACGCCGCTGAAGCCGACGAACGCATTGTTGGCATCACCCCCGCCATGTGTGAAGGTTCCGATCTGCTGGCATTTTCCCAACGCTTCCCGGACCGGTATTTTGACGTCGCCATTGCCGAGCAGCACTCAGTTACCCTGGCCGCCGGGCTCGCCTGTGACGGTGCCAAGCCCGTGGTTGCCATCTATTCCACGTTCCTGCAACGCGCCTATGACCAATTGATTCACGACGTGGCCATACAGAATCTGGATGTACTGTTTGCCATTGATCGCGCAGGCCTGGTGGGAGAGGACGGCCCCACCCATGCCGGTGCTTTCGATATCAGCTACCTGCGCTGCATCCCCAACATGATTGTAATGACACCGTCTGACGAAAACGAAACCCGACAGCTACTGCATACGGGAATGCTGTTCGAAGGGCCTGCAGCGGTCCGCTATCCCCGCGGAACCGGGCCTGGCACCGAGATTATCCAGGAGCTTGCTCCATTGCCTATCGGCAAGGGGCGGCTGATAAAGGAAGGCACAGACATTGCCATCCTGAACTTTGGCACCCTGCTCACGCCGGCACTGGAAGCGGCCGAAGCACTCGGCGCAACGGTGGCCGACATGCGTTTTGTTAAACCGCTGGATGAAGAATTGGTTCTGTCACTGGCGGAACGGCACGAACTGTTGGTCACTGTCGAGGAAAATGCAATTGCCGGTGGTGCCGGCAGCGCGGTGACAGAGTTCCTGAACAGCCACGATGTCAGCCAGCCGGTACTACAGATCGGGCTGCCGGATACCTTCATTGATCATGGCAAACACGGTGAACTGCTGACTTCCTGTGGCCTGGATGCAGAAGGGATCAAGCGCGCTATTGAAGGCCGCCGGGAGCGAATGAAATCCAGTCAGTCGCTCAAGGCGGTGAAGTAAGCGGTCAGTAGCTGTAATCAGACGGTCGGGTCGTCATCCTGATGGGTCTCGAACCAGTGTCCGAGTTTGCTCTGCTTGGTATTCAGGTAATGCTCGTTGTGGGGGTTGCGCCCCACGTGCAGCGGCACACGTTCCGCGATTTCGATACCCAGGTCCGTCAGCGCGTCTACCTTGCGGGGATTGTTGGTCATCAGCCTGAGGCTGCTGATACCGAGATGCTCAAGCATATCCCGGCACATGCTGTAATCCCGCAAGTCAGCGGCAAACCCAAGCTGTTCGTTGGCTTCCACCGTGTCCGCGCCCTGATCCTGCAGATTATAGGCGCGGATCTTGTTCAACAGGCCGATACCCCGGCCCTCCTGACGTAGGTACATCAGAATGCCACGGCCTTCACGGGCAATGCTGCGCAGCGCTTCTTCAAGCTGGTAACCACAATCACAACGCATGCTGTAGAGCGCGTCACCGGTGAGGCACTCGGAGTGAGTGCGCGCCAGCATCGGCTCGGGGCTGTCAAGATCACCCAGCGTAAGCGCCACATGTTCCTTCCCGGTGTCCGGTTCCTCGAAACCGTGCATGTCGAAAACGCCGAAAGGGGTAGGCAACCGGCATGTCTGGATGTAACGAACGGCCACAGTGCTTCCTCGTGGTTCAGTCAATCGGGCCGCGCATTCTATCACGTGGCCACCTTCCTGGCGTAGTCTCTGCACGGTCATTCCTCCGGAATCGCTGGTGTATACAGCACTTACGAACCGGAGCCTGAAGCGGACCAATGGCCACTGCGGCCGCCTTTCTTCTCCAACAGGCGGACGTTATCCACCACCATACCGCGGTCAACCGCTTTACACATATCGTAGAGAGTCAGTGCGGCAACGCTGGCTGCTGTGAGGGCCTCCATCTCCACCCCGGTTTGCCCCGAGAGTTTACACAGTGTGGCAATATGGACCGACGCACCATCTTCACCCGGCGTCAGCTCAACTTTCACCGAGGTCAGGTTCAGCGCGTGGCACAAGGGGATCAGGTCGTGGGTTTTCTTGGCCGCCATAATACCGGCTACCCGTGCCACGGCCAACACGTCACCCTTGGGGTGCTGCCCGTCTACGATCATTGCAAGGGTGTCAGGCGCCATCCTGATCAGGGCTTCCGCCCTGGCCTCTCGTTCAGTCACCGGCTTGGACGTCACATCTACCATCCGTGCGGCGCCTTTTTCATCAAGATGCGTCAGTTTGCTCACAATCTCTCCAGGGAATCATCGGGTGGGTGTTATCGTGACTATCATACCAGAGGCAACAGGCTCTGCAGCCTGATCAATATCAGACGCCTGACCACCAGAAACTGATGCCGGCAATACCCTGCGCACCGGCACCGCGAGCCTCAGCCATATCGGCCAGAGAGAGCCCGCCCAGCGCGTAGACGGGAACCGTTGCGGCAGCGGCCAGTTCGCGGAAACGGCGCCAGCCAATACCGGGCACTCCCGGATGGGAGGGCGTGGGTTTCACCGGACCAAGAGTAACGAAGTCTGCCCTTAACCGGAGGGCATGGGCGATTTCTTTTTCATCGTGACAGGAGACCGCCAGCAGGTAACTCTCGGGAACAGGACGGGCGGAAAGCTGTCGAGCCACACGCCAGGGAAGATGCACTCCGCCAGCCCGCGGAAACTGTTCGAGCAGGGACGGAGAACCGTGCAACATCAGCATGAAACCGCCGGCCTGACAGAGCTCCAGAGCCCTATCGGCGAGCAGGGCGTATGAGTCCTCGCTCAACTCTGGCGCCCGGAGCAGACAAAGCTCTGCACCACTATTTCCTCCGCTTTCCTGCAACCTTTTGAGAAAGGTATCCTCGTTTTCTGCAGCACCAGTGATGGCATAGTGTCGGGGCAGCTGTAGCGCGCGGATAATCGGCCGATTCGCGGCCGGGAAGTCAGCATCAGCCAGCTCCCGGACATCAAGCCAGCGAATCTCCTGGCCTTCACAACCTTCTGCATTGCCCTCGGCGGATGATGTCAACCAGACGTCAAGAAACACCTGCTTGTCACCGTAGTCGTGGCGAACTTCAATAAGTGGCTCCAGGGAGCCCGGGGCAATTCGCAACCCTGTCTCTTCCCGGATTTCTCTCACCAGCGCCTGCTGAACACTTTCACCGGCCTCCACCTTT
>JAWWAM010000313.1:0-4107 GCA_033721715.1 Marinobacter sp. | reverse complement strand
GCAAGCCCTGCCGGTGCATCAACGGAATGACACTGCTTGCGGACGGGGACTGGCGGGAGTACGCTGCCGGCGACTTGAAGGCGGATCTGGTGATTGTGCCGACCATTGGCGCGCCGATTTCACAGGTGTTGGCCGCCAATCCCGACCTGGTTCAGTGGCTCGGGGACTTTCGGGACGCCACTTCCGGGCAGGTGCGGGTCGCCAGTAACTGCACCGGAGCGTTTCTGTTGGCCGAGGCCGGGTTACTGGACGGGCGGCAGGCGACGACGCATTGGGGGTTCAGTAACCAGTTCCGGCAGCGTTTTCCGGCGGTGGATTTGCAGCCGGAGAAGTTGATTACGGTAGACGGGCACATTGCCTGTGCCGGGGGTGGTATGGCCTGGTGGGACCTGGGGGTGTACCTGGTGGAGCGTTTTGCCGGGCCAAAGGTGGCGCGGGAGCTGGCCAAGGCGTTTGTGATTGATGCGGGGCGGACCAGTCAGGCGCCCTACGGGGCCCTGCAGGCCAGGCGGTATCATTCCGATGTGGCGATTCTCAGGCTACAGGACTGGCTGGATGCGAATTACACCAGGCCTGTGACCCTGCAATCGCTGGGCAGGCTGGCGGGATTGACGGAGCGATCTTTGATTCGTCGGTTCAAGGCTGCCACCGGAGATACCCCTACCGGTTATCTGCAAATTCTGAGAATCGAAGCGGCGCGTCAGCATCTCGAGAATTCGCGGGCTGCGGTTGAAGAAGTAACGCGACTGGTGGGCTACGAAGACGTCAGCTCGTTCAGCCGCCTGTTTCGAAAACACACCGGACTGGCGCCCGGCGTCTACAGGGCTCGCTTTGGTCGGTAGCGCACCGACACTACACTTTGGCCCGGGTTATGCTTGGTATACAGGTACAAGGCCGATTGCCGGCACTGAACGTAAAAATTATCGACACAGGTTATTTCCCGCGGAGGGTAATGCCATGACAGCACTGCAAAAAGACCAGCAATCAGATCTGCTGAGCCGCCTCTACGACATGAAGCAGAAACAACTGCTTAAGGCCAGCCAGCAGGCCGACAGCCTCCGTTACAGAGTACTGTCTGCCGAAGCGGACGCCATCAGCGCAGCTCTGAAAGCCATTCGATAACGGGCAGCCAGGACTGTAAGGGTACCTGACTGCTACCGGCGCCCGAGTGTAAAAGGCGCTCACTTTGTGACCAAAATTGTCCACCCGGTCAGATCCGGGCAGCTACTTCAGTCCCCTGGCGAATAGCCCGCTTCGCATCCAGCTCTTCAGCCACATCGGCACCACCAATCAGATGCGTCTGAATTCCCCGGTTTACCAAATCATCAAACAGGGCACGGAACGGCTCCTGACCTGCGCAAATGATGACATTATCCACCGCCAGCACCTTGCTTTCGGTGACCTTGCCATCCTTGTCAGATAACGTGATATGCAGACCGTCGTCATCAATCTTCTGGTAGCTGCAGCCACGGAGCATTTCCACATCCCGGTGTTTAAGGCTGTTACGGTGCACCCAGCCAGAGGTTTTGCCCAGGCCACCCCCCACTTTGCTGCTTTTGCGTTGCATCAGGTAGATCTTGCGGGGGGAGGACGTCGGTCTGGGTTCAGCCAGGCCGCCCGGCCCCTCGAACTGCGGGTCCACACCCCATTCCGCCTGCCAGTCGGCAACACTGATCTGCTCGCCCTCCGGGTGGCGGCCAGCTTCGTGGGTCAGGAACTCGCTGACATCGAAACCGATCCCTCCGGCACCGATCACAGCCACTGATTTGCCAACAGGTTTGTTGTGGCGGAGCACGTCGAGGTAGCCCAGCACTTTCGGGTGGTCGATACCCTCAATCTGCGGGGTTCTTGGTTTGACTCCGGTGGCGATGATGACGTCATCAAAGCCCGCTTCACTGAGCGAATCCGAATCAACGCGGGTATTGAGCTTGAGCTCGATGCCGAGGATTTCAATCTGGCGCTGGTAGTACCTTAGCGTTTCGTAGAATTCTTCCTTCCCGGGGATACGCTTGGCATAGTTGAACTGGCCGCCAATCCTGGCGTCAGCTTCAAACAAGGTCACTTTGTGCCCTCGCTTGGCGGCGGTGGTGGCAGCAGCCAGCCCGGCAGGCCCGGCCCCAACCACGGCAATACGGCGGCTGACGGGTGCAACGGTCAGCACCAGCTCGGTCTCATGGCAGGCACGCGGGTTGACCAGGCACGAGGCGCGCTTGAGCTGGAACACGTGATCCAGGCAGGCC
This sequence comes from Marinobacter sp., assembly GCA_033721715.1. GTDB lineage: Bacteria > Pseudomonadota > Gammaproteobacteria > Pseudomonadales > Oleiphilaceae > Marinobacter. The sequence continues at coordinate 1,867 of JAWWAM010000313.1, read as the reverse complement.
TGGTTGCAGGCGATACAGGTATTGATTTCGTCGCTGCGGTTCTGCTCCGCCTTGCGGACAAACTCGGAATCCGCCAGCAGCGGCCGCGCCATGGACACCATATCCGCCTTGCCGGCTGCGAGAATTTCCTCGCCTTTCTCCGGGGTGTTGATGCGGTTGGTGGTGCACACCGGGATGTCCACTTCACCGTAGAACTTGGCGGTGACGTCGGCGAAGCCGCCGCGGGGCACCGAGGTTACAATCGTAGGCACCCGCGCTTCGTGCCAGCCAATGCCGGTATTGATAATAGTCGCGCCGGCCTTTTCAATCGCCTTGCCCAGTTGAACCACCTGATCCCAGGTCTGCCCACCTTCCACCAGGTCCAGCATCGAGAGGCGGTAAATAATGATGAAGTCGGGACCAACGGCTTCCCGCATCCGGCGAACGATCTCCACCGGTACCTGCATACGGTTCTCGAAAGGGCCTCCCCATTTGTCGGTACGTTTATTGGTGCGCTCGCACAGAAACTGATTGATGAAATAACCTTCCGAGCCCATGACTTCAACACCGTCGTAACGGGCCAGCCTGGCCAGTTTTGCGGCGTCGACGAAATCATTGATCTGTTTGTCCACGCCTTTGGTGGACAGGGCGCGCGCCTTGAAGGGAGTGATCGGCGCCTTGGTGGCAGAAGCAGAGACGCTGAAGGGCTGGTAACCGTAACGGCCGGCGTGAAGCAACTGCAGACAGATCTTGCCGCCGGCATCGTGAACTTCGCTGGTGACATGACGATGAAGAAGGGCAGTACCGCGATGGTTCATCGTCGACGCCAGGGGCGAGAGCTGGCCAACGAAGTTGGGCGAAAAGCCCCCCGTCACCATAAGACCCACCCCACCCTCTGCGCGTTCGGCAAAGTAGCGAGCGAGTTTGTGGATATTCCAGAAGCGGTCTTCCAGGCCAGTGTGCATGGACCCCATAAGCACACGGTTTTTCAGCTCGGTAAATCCCAGGTCCAGGGGCTTGAGCAGATTCGGGTAGGCTGCAGTCATGTAGTCTCTCCTTCAGGAGGCAACATGTTAGCATAGCGCCCTACGACTAATGTATGACACGGAACCGACAATATGAGCGCAAGCGATTCTGAACGGGTACTGATCGATATCGAGGACGGCATTGCTATCGTTACCCTGAACCGGCCGGAGAAATACAACGGCCTGGACATGCCGATGTTCGAGGCCATCACCCGCGCCGCCAGAACCCTGAAGAAAGATCGCAGTGTACGCGCGATTGTCCTGCGGGGCGCAGGAGAGGCCTTCTGTTCAGGGCTGGATGTGAAAACCGTGTCGAAGAACCCGGTGAACTTTCTCAAGCTGCTGATCAAGCCAGGCCGCAAAATCAGCAACCTGGCCCAGGACGTGGGTTATCTCTGGCGGGACGTGCCGGCGCCCGTTATTGCCGTTACCCATGGCTACTGTTTTGGCGGCGGCTTCCAGGTAGCGCTCGGTGCTGATTTCCGGTTTTCCACCGCGGACTGTGAGTTCTCCATTATGGAAAGCAAATGGGGTCTTATCCCGGATATGAGTCTGACCGTAACCCTGCGAGAACTCATCTCCATTGACCTGGCCAAGGAACTGACCATGACCGCCCGGCGCTTCAATGGCACAGAGGCCAAAGCCATGGGCCTGGTCAGCCGGGTCAGCGATGATCCGATGAGCGAAGCCCTGACCTTTGCCCGGGAGTTGGCCTCACGTTCGCCCGATGCGGTAGCTGCCAGCAAACTGCTCTTCAACCGTGCCTGGAACGCCCCCGACAAGGTAGCACTGGACTGGGAAACCAGACTGCAGAAAAAAGTGCTGGGCCGGGCCAACCAGCGTGTGGCGGTAGCAAGAAACTC
>JAWWAM010000312.1:0-4118 GCA_033721715.1 Marinobacter sp. | reverse complement strand
GGTTTGACCGCAGCTCACGCCACATTGTGGCACCCGATGAAGACGTCAGCGTGTTGCGGGACCAGGCCGTCGCGATCACGCCATTGCGCCACCAGGAGCTTCTGCCCGGCGACACCCACCTATTTGATCTGGCCGCCACGGCGGCTCACTGAACCGGATAAGGGGATTATAACAATGACATTTACACGCCATTACGCCGTTTGGCCGAAAGAACTGCCCAAAAGCATGGCGCTGCCCCAGACCAGCGTATTTACCAACCTGGAAATTTCTGCGTGGCGTTACCCGGATCGCACCGCGATCATTTTCTACGATGCGCCGATGACCTACAGCCGGCTGTTCCAGGAAGTGGAAACGATGGCCGGCTACCTGCAGGCGCAAGGGGTTGGTAAAGGCGACCGGGTGTTGTTGTACATGCAGAACTCCCCCCAGTATGTGATCTCCTACTACGCCATCCTGCGCGCCGATGCGGTTGTGATTCCGATCAATCCGATGAACCGGGCGGCGGAACTGGAGCATTACGTGGCCGATACCGGTGCCAATGTCTGCCTGGCAGGCCAGGAGCTGGTCGGCTTTATTGCTCCTTTGCTGGAAACCACCGATCTGAACCATATCGTGGTGGCCTCCTATAGCACATACATCGCCCCCGACACCGATCTGGATCTGCCGGCGGAAGTCGCTGCGCCGGCCTGGTCGCAGGAGGTGGCCGGTATGGTGAGCTGGGAGCAAGCACTGGCGGCAGGTCTCACGCCGTCTGCCCACACCGCCGGCCCGGACGATCTCGCGGTTATTCCCTACAGCTCCGGTACCACTGGCGCACCCAAGGGCTGCATGCATACTCATCGCAGCGTGATGGCTACGGCCGTGCACCGGGCGTTCTGGAACCTGAGCACCGCCAATACAGTGCAACTGGCCACCTTGCCGTTTTTCCACGTCACCGGCATGACCGGTTCCATGAACAGCCCCATCTACAGTGGCTCTACCTCGGTCATTATGACCCGCTGGGACCGTACCACCGCAGCCCGGCTCATCGAGCGTTACCAGGTCACCGGCTGGACCAATATCGTCACCATGGCGGTGGATTTCCTCTCCAATCCGGACATTGGTCAGTACGACCTGACCAGCCTCAATACCATCGGTGGTGGCGGCGCAGCCATGCCGGAATCGGTGGCAGCCAAGCTCAAGACCATGACGGGGCTGGATTACATCGAGGGTTACGGGCTCTCGGAGACCATGGCGGCCACTCATATCAACCCGTCGGATCACCCCAAGCCGCAATGCCTCGGTATTCCCGTTTTCGATGTGGACAGCCGCATCATCGACGTGGAAACCCTGGAAGAGAAAGGGCCGGGGGAAGTGGGGGAAATTGTCTCCAACGGCCCGCAGGTAACCCAGGGCTACTGGAAGCGCCCCGCGGAAACCGAAGCTGCGTTTGTGGAACTCGACGGCAAACGCTTCTTCCGCACCGGTGATCTCGCCTATTACGACGAAGAGGGTTACTTCTTCATGGTGGATCGGGTCAAGCGGATGATCAACGCTTCAGGTTACAAGGTCTGGCCCTCGGAAGTGGAAGGGCTGATGTACCGGCACCCGGGTATCCACGAGGTGTGCATTATTTCTTCGCCGCACCCCAAGCGAGGAGAGACCGTGAAGGCGTGCATCGTACTGACGCCGGAGGCCGATGGCACCACCTCGGAAGCGGACATCGTCAGTTGGTGCAAGGAACAGATGGCAGCTTATAAGGTGCCTGAAATCATTGAATTTGTGGATGAATTGCCGAAATCGCCTACCGGCAAGCTGATGTGGCGGGCGCTGCAGGAAGAGGAATGGAAAGGCAAAGCCTGAGGGTCGATTTCGACCCTTATGTTTCGCATTGCGAAACAACATTCTAAATATTGACATATGAGACGTTCGGTGTAATTGTTTCAGTATGCTGACGCAGGGCCGAGAGGCTCTGCGCAAAACCGCATGATTTGCAACAACAACAAAACAGCGGAGGAGCACACTTGAGCCTTTTCTTGCAACAGATCATCAACGGGTTAACCCTGGGAAGTATCTACGGTCTCGTAGCCCTGGGGCTGACACTGGTCTACGGAATACTCCATATACCGAACTTCGCACATGGCGCGCTGTATATGGTCGGGGCATTCATGTCCTACTTCTTCATGGTGGACCTGGGAGCTCATTACTGGGTCGCCATGGCAGGGTCGGCGGCTGTGGTTGCCATACTTGCGATATTGTGTGAACGCCTGGTTTTCCATCCTTTGAGGCACTCCCCGCCAATCCACGACAAGATCGCCGCCATCGGCATTCTGCTGTTTCTGGAAGCGGTGGTGCAGATGTTCTGGGGCTCGGACTTCCGCCGCATGTCCTCTCCCTACAGCGGCATCCTGAACTTCGACGGGCTGATCATTCCAGAGCAGCGGCTGCTGATCATTGCCGGTGCCTTCGTGCTGGTGGTGGCACTGCAACTGTTCCTGCGCAGGACCATGACAGGTGCGACCATCATCGCCATGGCCCAGAGCCGCGACGGCGCCTTCCTGGTCGGCATTGATGCCAACCGGGTGGCGATGATGACCTTTGCCATCTCCGGGATACTGGCCGCGTTTGCCGCAACCCTCTACGCACCCATCAATCTGGTCTACCCCGCCATGGGCCACCTGGTGATCATGAAGGCCTTTGTCATCATCATCCTGGGCGGCATGGGCAGCGTTCCCGGCGCCATCGTCGGGGGAATGATCATCGGTTTTGCCGAAGCGTTGGGTGGCTTTTATATTTCCACGTCCTACAAGGACATCATTGCCTTTGGCCTGCTGGTGCTGATTCTGTCCGTCCGTCCACAGGGCCTGTTCGCGAAGGGGGCGCACTGATCATGTTCAAACTTGCTTCCCTGCTGATGACGCCCGCAGCAAAGTACCTGATGCTGGCCTTTGCCGTGCTTTTCCCACTGGTTGCGACGAACGAATACCAGGTTTACGTCATGGCCACCGCCTTTGTCTGGGCGATAGCGGTCTACGGCCTGAACATTATCACTGGCTTCTGCGGCCAGCTGAACCTGGCCCATGGCGGCTTCTTTGCCATCGGTGCCTATACCCTCGGCCTGCTGACGGCCGATTATGGCTGGAGCTTCTGGCCGGCCTTCGCGGGCGCCCTGGTGATGACTGCGGTGCTGGGGTTCCTGGTGGGCATTGTCTCGCTGCGCCTTAAAGAGCATTACTTCGCGATTTTCACCCTGTGCGTGGGTTTCATCATCTACCTGCTGATCGACAAGTGGGAAGAGCTGACCCATGGTGCCATTGGTGTACGGGATATCGATGCCCCCTATGGCTTTGGGCTGGTGGATTTCACCGACACCACGCCCTTCTATTATCTGGTGCTGGGATTTCTGGTGTTTGCGATCTGGTTCATGGGGCGTTTATCGAAGTCCCTGCTGGGCCGTACTTTTATTGCCATCCGTAACGGGGACGAACTGGCCCAGTCATTGGGGATCAACCTGATGCGCAATAAAGTCCTGGCGTTTGTGTTGTCCACCACCTACGCCGGCCTCGCGGGTGCCCTGTATGCAGGCATGGTGCGTTTCATCGGCCCGGAAGAGGCCAACGTCCAGCATACGTTCGACATGATCACCTACCTGCTGGTGGGCGGTATTGGCACCATTATGGGGCCGCTGCTGGGCACCATCGGTCTTGTGTGGATTACCCAGTCGCTGCAGTTCCTGGAAGAGTACCGGATGATCATTTTCGGCCCGCTGCTGGTACTGCTGGTGATCTTCTTCCCCCGTGGCATTACCGGCTCGTTCCTGACCTGGATGCACCGCAAGTCCCAGGCACTGGCCCCCGCGAAGAAGCGCCAGGCAAACAAGGTAAACACCGGACAGTCCAGGGAGGCAGAAAGCAATGCTTAAGGTAGAACATCTGACCAGAATGTTTGGCGGCCTGGCGGCGGTGAACGACGTATCGGTGGAATTCGAGACCGGAAAAATCAACGCCATTATCGGCCCCAACGGTGCCGGCAAGAGCACTTTCTTTAATCTGATCTCGGGCCTCCACCAGCCTACCTCGGGCCGTATCCTGCTGGATGGCACGGACGTAACCAGGCTTCCCAGCGATCAGGTAGCGCGG
>JAWWAM010000311.1:0-4121 GCA_033721715.1 Marinobacter sp. | reverse complement strand
TATCCAAAGCTGGCTCAGCTCTGGTGGCAGTACATTGCCCAGGCTGCAAGTGGCGAGGCAACTCCCCAGAAAGCATTGGACGGCCTGGCCGAAGCCCAGGACCGTGTGATGGAGCGTCTGGAGCGTGCCAATGTCATGCCCAACTGCGGTCCCAAGCTGAACGAGCCGCGTGATCCGCAGTACTGGCTGGACCAGCCAGGAGCGCCGAAGCCGAAGCTGGACAACGAAAAGCCGCAAGGCAAGACCGTCCGCTACGACGAGCTGCTCAAGACCTGGGAAGAAGCTCGCGAGAGTTGATCAATACTTACCTGTAGTGCCCTGCCGCTGCCCACCGTCTCCCTGGTAGCGGCAGACCTAACACCGTCAGGTCGGTGGGTCTTGGCCGGTTGCTTTCATACCCCCCTTACTAGCATTTCAGGTGTCCCCGCACTTTGCGGGTTAACCCTGCCGGCCCTTTTTCCACCTTTCGGTACCTGTATTGTCCTTTAAATGCCCGGAACCTGCCGGGTACGTTGTAGGGAGTTTATGGGGCATGAAGAACATCTCAGTGATCCACCGTCTTTACCTGGGTTTCGGCTTCCTCTGCGTACTGATCGCGGGCTGGGGGCTATTCAATGGAAACATGATGATGTCCATTTCCGATGGCACATCAGAGGTGAAGGAAAGAATATTCCCATTCCAGCGGTCCGTGCAGTCTGTGGAAGCGATAACAGGCATCAGTGGTACTGCTGTGACTTCATTGGCAAGAGTCAGGAATAACGAAGAGCTGGAATCCCGCTATGGAAAGCTGACTATCATGATCTCCGGGCTGCGAGAGCGCGTAGACACGCTGTCTGCGGAGGCCGGCAACATCAGGCTGCTGGAAGGTTTTGATGACCCTGCGCAACAATATCAGCAGGAGCTGGGTGCCCTTCAGGAACAGGCGGGAAGGCTCAACCAGCATCAGGCCGAAGTGATCAGGGTGTCGGCGTCTGTAAACCGGGACCTCTCAGACTTCCTGGCCAGAGCTTCGGAAATGAAGCAGTTATTGCTGCGTGAAGGGGCAGCACCCGCCGGGTCCGATATTTACCTGAAGGACCTGTTGATGTCTGTTATGGGCAATCTTTCGAATATCGAACTACTGATTATGCAACTGGTCAGCACGGAGGATGCGGACAGGCTGAAAGAAGTGGTCGAGAACCTGCGCTTCAATACCGTGACAGTAGAGCAGGATATCGAAGCCATTATTGATGAAATAGGCTCACTGGCGGACCTTGCTCCGGTAGCGGCGGCCTTTTTCGAGTCCGTAAACAGTGAGACCGGTATTGTCAGCCAGTATTACGATTACCGCCGCAACGTACTTGAAGTGAACGCGACGATAACGGACGTCGAGCGTGAACTCGATGTTCTCAATGGGCACATTGAGGAAATGGTGGGGGCGGCAGGGCAGGCAGCGGTTCAGGTAGTCGACAACCTGGATGCCACTGCGCGTTTGTCCGAGCAACTGGTCTACTACCTGGTACCGCTGATTCTGTTCATTGCCGTTGTGATCTCGATATGGCTCGGGCGGATGATCAGTGTGCCCCTGAGGTCCACGGTGAGTCATCTTTCTGCGATGGCTTCCGGCGATTACAGTCGTGAACTGACGTTCGCGGCCAAAGGAGAATTTGTAGAGCTCAGGGATTCGGCCAATCAGCTTGCTGCTGCCATGCGGGAGGTCCTAGGCAGGCTTCAGAAAGCTGGAGGAGAAATCACTGGTGTGGCAGCGTCAAACGCAGACTTTTCCCATGAGCTGAGCCAACGCATTCGCGGCCAGGCGGACGAACTGGATTCCATCGCCACAGCAATGAACGAGATGGAGGCCTCCTGTCATCAGGTGGCCGACGCGGTTCGTGATACCCACCAGCTGGTGGAATCGGTAAACCGCCATGTTGACGACAGCCAGGCTACGGCACGCTCCAACATGGCGTGCGTGGACGAGCTGGAGCAACAGGTCCAGGAGACCTCCGGGAAACTCAGGAAGCTGGAAAGTGCCTCCCACGATATCGGGCGGATTACCCAGTCTATTGATGAGATTGCAAACCAGACCAATCTGCTGGCACTTAATGCCGCCATTGAGTCAGCGCGGGCCGGTGAGTTCGGCCGGGGTTTTGCGGTGGTCGCGGATGAGGTGCGGCAGCTTGCCCAGAAAACCACCGCTAGTACCGAAACCATCCGTGAGCTTGTAACCCGTCTTCAGGGTGAGGCGGGAGCGGCAGTGGTTTCCATGGAAGACAGTTTCCATCGTCTGGAGTCGGTAAAGAAACTGATAACCGACGCTTCACGGGGGGTCGAAACCATTCGCGAGGCGGTGGATCAGATTCGCAATAGTGCGGAACATGTCCGTTCTGGTATGGATGAGCAGGAGGATGTGAGCCGTTCGGTCTCACACAACGTGACGGAGATCAGCAGGTCTTCGTCAGAGAACCTGGCGCAGATTGAGCAGCTGGTGGACACCAGCGACCAGCTCAAGGCGTCTATGTCCGACATTGAAGCGTTGATCGGACGGTTTCGGGTTTAGGCTTCCGCGCCAGGTAACGGTCCCGGGTTTTCGATATAACAAAATCATATTGAAATTTTGTTCTTTTTCGCTTGTTAATGTTCGCAAACGAATATTACAATCACCATTACTGTTCGATAGTGCGCGAATACGGTGCGTTAACAAAAACAACAGATCAGGCGGGATTATTAGTATGGAGCGTATTCAATCAGTGTTCGCCCGGGAAATCCTGGATTCCCGGGGTTTTCCCACAGTGGAGGTGGACGTCACATTGGGAAACGGCGTGGTTGGACAAGGCCGCTCACCATCCGGGGCTTCCACCGGGTCCAGCGAGGCTCTGGAGAAACGGGATGGTGACCCCGACAGATACATTGGCAAGGGTGTTCTGGGGGCGGTTGAATCGGTGAACCGGTATATCGCCCCCGCCCTGGAAGGCAGGGTAGTGTTTGATCAGGTCGTGATTGATCGGCTGATGTGTCATCTGGACGGGACCGAGAACAAGGCCGGATTTGGCGCCAACGGTATCCTCGCGGTTTCTCTGGCACTTGCAAATGCGGCTGCAAATTACCGGCAGCAGCCTCTCTACCGCTATCTGGCAGAACTCTATGGCTGCTCCGGCCCGTGCGTGCTGCCAGTGCCCATGATGAACATCATTAACGGTGGTGCCCACGCTGACAACAATGTGGATCTGCAGGAGTTCATGATCCAGCCGGTGGGGGCGCCGAGCTACAGCGAAGCGCTCCGCATGGGAGTAGAGATCTTCCACGCACTGAAATCACTGCTGAAGAAAAATGGCCTGTCCACAGCCATTGGTGACGAGGGTGGTTTCGCGCCCGATCTGCGTTCCAGTGAAGAGGCCCTTGACCTTATTCTGGAGGCTGTCATCAAAGCAGGTTATCGCCCCGGCACTGACATCGTCCTGGCACTGGATTGCGCAGCCTCCGAATTTTACCGGGATGGCCGCTATCAGTTGGCCGGCACGGGTGAAAGCTTCGACTCCGCCGGTTTCTCTGACTATCTGTTATCACTGGCCATGCAGTATCCCATTGCCTCTATTGAAGACGGCATGGACGAAAACGACTGGGCCGGCTGGAAGTTACTGACCAAAAAGCTTGGTGATCGGGTTCAATTGGTGGGTGACGATCTGTTTGTCACTAACACCGGTCTTATTTCCGAGGGCATTCGGCAGGAGGTCGGCAATTCCGTGCTCATTAAGCTCAACCAGATCGGCACCCTCTCTGAAACGTTCGACGCCATTGGCATGACCCAGGACGCAGGGTACACCGCAGTGATTTCCCATCGCAGTGGCGAAACTGAAGACACCTTTATCGCCGACCTGGCAGTGGCCACCAGGGCCGGCCAGATAAAGACCGGTTCTCTCTGTCGCTCAGATCGCGTTGCCAAATACAACCGTTTGCTGCGCATTGAGCAGGATCTGGGTGCCCGGGCGTTCTACCCGGGAGTGGGGGCGATTCGCTGTGCCCTGGATACCTGAAGTGGCAATGAACGGAACGACAGGAGGCAGACCATGAGAAAACCCATTCTGATTGCAAACTGGAAAATGAACGGCAGCCTGCACGCCAACCAGGCACTGCTGGTGCGT
>JAWWAM010000310.1:0-4147 GCA_033721715.1 Marinobacter sp. | reverse complement strand
CCGCCAGTTTCGAAACTGACTGCATTAGCCTGTGCAGCCACCCCCAGAATTGCTACCGCAGCCGTTGAACGAATTGCCATTCTTAATTTGTTGCTTTGCATCTTTGTTGTCTCCACACATTATTTTTGTTGGACCCACTTCAAAGTAGTTACGAACGCATGACATTTCAAATAATTTATTGCATTAATTAGACGAATGTCTATACAACGAAATCGGTGGGTTAGGGGAACTTTTTGAGGATTGTGTTTATTTCCCCCCGCCAGTAGGGCAAAACATCGATAATTTCCGGCTTTGCGTACCTATCTCCCATGAAAAAGAATACCCGGATTCTCGACACTGCCACCTTTGCGTTTCTCGATATCGAGACCACCGGAGGTAATCATTCCCACGACCGCATTACGGAAATCGGCATCCGTTTCTGGCGGGCGGGGGAAGTCGTGGATGAGTGGCAGACCCTGATCAATCCGGAAACGCGGATTTCGCCGTTTATCCAGAGCCTCACCGGAATTTCCAATGCCATGGTGGCGGACGCCCCGGTGTTTGCAGATATCGCCGGTGAGTTGGAAGAGCAGCTGAAAGACACCATTTTTGTCGCCCACAACGCCCGCTTTGATTACGGTTTTATCAAAGCCGAGTTCCGGCGGCTGGGCTCGCTGTTTTCTGCAAAGGTGCTTTGCACCGTCAAGCTCTCCCGCAAACTCTACCCCGGGTTCCGTCGCCACAATATGGATGCTTTGATCGAGCGCCATGGTCTTGGCCAGGTTCAACGGCATCGGGCCCTGGGAGATGTGTCCGCCATGCTGGCCTTCTTTGAGCATGCGTTGGCAGAGAAAGGTGGAGACGCCTTGGAAGTTGCGATTGCAGAACTGCTGCAGCGGCCGAGCATTCCTTCCAGTCTGCCTGTCGATGTACTGCAGGATCTTCCAGGGGGGCCGGGTGTGTATCGGTTCTATGGAGAAAACGACGTTCTTCTGTACGTAGGTAAAAGTACTAACATCGCCCAGCGAGTCGCCTCCCACTTCTCCGGGGACCACAGTTCCAGCCGTGGTATACGCATGTCTGAAAGCTTGCGGCGGGTGGACTGGACAGAAACCGCTGGCGAGCTGGGCGCGTTACTGCTTGAATTAAAGCAGATAAAGAATCTGAAGCCGCTGTTCAATCGCCGCTCCCGGGCTGCGAAGAATCTGGTGAGCATTGAGCTTGCAGCGAATAATGAGGGCTATCTCCAGGCCCGGCTGGTTCGTGAAATCGAGCCTCACCGGCTCGGAAGTTATTTCGGGCTGTTCCGTAGCCAGAGGGATGCGGAGAGCGCACTGAGCGGGATTGCCGCGAAGAATGACCTCTGCAACAAGCTGCTGGGGCTGGAGCCGGAGCACCAGGGCCCCTGCTTCCAGCGTACACTTGGCCGCTGCAAGGGTGCCTGTGACGGTGGTGAGGATGTGGTGAAGTACAACCTGAGGGTGCAGATCGCGTTCCATGCATTGCGCCTGAAAACCTGGCCCTGGGAAGGGCCGGTAGGGGTTGTGGAACACAACGATAGAACCGGGAAGACCGATGTTCTGGTTGTCTATAACTGGATGCATGTGGCTACGCTGGATAGCGAGGATGAGCTGGACACCCTGTCGTTGCGGGGGCAGGCCGTCAATTTCGACCTGGACTCCTACAGGCTGCTGGTCAAAGCGTTAATGGGCCGGGATGGCCGGGCGTTGAAGGTTATGGAACTGGGTGCGGTGGGCACACCGGATGTGCTCATGCCCTGAGTGGCGTATGATTGAATTTACTTTTTCACGTTTTGTTTGAGAGACACCAATGAACAGAGAACCCGTCAGCCGTGAACTATTCGATGAGGTAATGGTCCCCAACTACGCCCCGGGGGCAGTGATCCCTGTAAGAGGGGAAGGCTCACACATCTGGGACCAGGAGGGAAAGGATTATATCGATCTGGCAGGCGGTATTGCGGTGACCTGTCTGGGGCATTCGCATCCGGGCCTGGTGAGTGCGCTGACGGAACAGGCCGATAAAATCTGGCACCTGTCCAATGTAATGACCAACGAGCCTGCATTGCGGCTGGCAAAAACCCTGTGTGACCTGACTTTCGCCGAGCGTGTGTTCTTTGCGAATTCCGGCGGCGAAGCCAACGAGGCCGCCTTCAAGCTCGCGCGCCGTTATTCCTGGGAGCACTTCGGCCCGGAAAAGAACGAGATCATCGCCTTCAAAAACGCCTTTCACGGCCGCACCCTGTTCACTGTCAGCGTGGGTGGCCAGCCCAAGTACCTGGAGGGATTCGAGCCGGCTCCGGGCGGTATTCACCACGCTGATTTCAATGATCTGGAGTCGGTGAAAAAGCTGATATCCAAAGAGAAAACCTGTGCCGTAGTGGTGGAACCGATCCAGGGTGAGGGCGGCGTTATGCCCGCTGATGCGGAATTCCTGAAAGGCCTGCGCCAGCTTTGCGATGAAAACGATGCCCTGCTGGTGTTTGATGAGGTCCAGTCGGGGGCTGGCCGTACCGGGCACCTGTACGCGTACCAGATGTATGGAGTGACGCCGGATATTCTCTCAACGGCAAAGGGCCTTGGCGGGGGCTTCCCGGTGGCAGCGATGCTGACCACTGATAAAGTTGCCAGAAGCCTGGGTGTTGGCACCCACGGCAGCACCTATGGGGGTAACGCGTTGGCCTGTGCGGTTGCCCAGCGGGTGATCGACACCGTCAGCCAGCAAGATATTCTCAAGGGCGTATCAGCCCGTTCCGACCGGCTTCGCAAGGGCATGATGGACATTGGTGAGCGTTACGGCATCTTCAGTGAAGTTCGTGGCTCTGGTCTGCTACTGGGCTGCGTGCTGACGGAAAAATGGCAAGGCAAGGCCAAGGAATTTCTCAATGCCGGCCTCGCCGAGGGGGTGATGGTGTTGATTGCTGGCCCCAACGTAGTGCGGCTGGCGCCATCGCTGATTATCCCGGAGCCGGATATCGACGAAGCGTTGGCGCGATTTGAGGCCGGTGTTAAAAAGGTTTGCGGGTAATAAATTCTATGGAGTCAACCAGGGGAGCTGCCTATGTGGCTGGTACGTCCGGCTCAGCCGGGTGACCTGAAAGACATACTCGACATCGCCGGGGGCCAGGGCCCTCGGATGTCCTCCACGCTGCCCAAAAAAGAAGAGGCGCTGTCCCTCAAGATTGATCAGTCCGCCCGCTCGTTTGCCGGCAAGAACAGCGCGGATGAAGCCAGGCGTTTCCTGTTCGTGCTGGAAGACACTGCCACCGGCAAAGTCCTTGGAGTGTCCGGCATTGATGCCAGGGCAGGGAATGGGCAACCTTTTTATAACTACCGGAAGGACGCTCTTATCCATGCTTCCCACGAGCTGGGGGTATCCCGTCGGGTGGAAGTTCTGTATCCGTCCCATGCACTGACTGACCATACCCTGCTGTGCGCCTTCAATATCAAGCCGGAGTTGCGGGGTACGGACGCGTTCGAACTGCTGTCACGGGCGAGGATGCTATTCATTGCTGCACACCGCCACCTGTTCACGGATCACACGGTTGTGGAAATACAGGGCGTGCAGACGGAGAGCGGCGAAGTGCCGTTCTGGGACAGTCTGGGCCGCCATTTCTTCAACATGGACTTTGAAACTGCGGACCAGTATTCCGGCATGTTGAGCAAAACCTTCATAGCTGAACTCATGCCGCCCAACCCGATCTATGTCACCTTGCTGAGCAAGGCGGCGCGGCAAGCGCTGGGTCAGCCACATGAACAGACCCGCGCAACCTATACGCTGCTGCAGCATGAGGGCTTTCAAAGCGGCTGCTACCTGGACATTTTTGATGCCGGGCCGGTGCTTGAGGCCCGCACAGACGCGCTCAAATCCGTTGTTACCAGTCATCCGAAAATACTGCATGCCGCAAATACGGACGACGGCGAGGTGTGTTTGATTTCCGGTGGGGAAAACGAGGACTTCCGCTGCACGCTGACGCCACTGACCGAAAGCCTTGCTGACGAGGTCAAAGTACCCCTGAAAACCTGGAAGTGCCTGGGCAGAAGTTCCGGTGACGAGGTAAGGATCACACCATTATGAACAGGGCGATCGCACGCAGGAGGCCGGTATGTTGTTGATCCGACCACTAGAGGAAAACGATCTTGAGGCCCTG
>JAWWAM010000309.1:0-4148 GCA_033721715.1 Marinobacter sp. | reverse complement strand
TGCCAGCCAGTGGCCGCTATCATTGGCGTGCTCCCAGCGGACTCGCGGAAGCCAGCGGAAAGAACCGAAGCGATGATCGCCACCGACCCCCAGGCTTAGCGGCGAGCTCTGGTCCAGCGACCGGAACATCGCCACCCGGGCATTCACTACATCGTTATGAAAGGCCTGATGCTTGAACATATTGGATGTGCCGGCGAGACCAGCCCGCGCTTCCAAGCGGTAAAGCCGGTACTGCCATTGGCCGCTGACGGTCAGCCGGTGTAAATGACCGTTGTGCGCAGGTTCGCCAGTACGAATGCGCAGAGGCTGATAATCGTAATCAACGCCGAGTGCGCCTGCAGTGCTCTCTTGACGCCAGCCCAGCCCACGCTGGGAACGGCTTACCTCGGTGGCCGACGGCACATTTTCCGGCCAGTCGTAGGGCTGCCACTGACGGTAAAGCAGGTAGACATCACCTGAAGCCTGAACAGCGCGTGGCAAGGCCAGGGTGGCTGCCAGAAGTGCCACCAGAAGAATGAACCGCGATGTCGCAGAACTGTTGGTTCGAGAACAACGCCCGTTGAGCACAATAACGCCCTCCCGTCATCAGAGGTACTCAGGCCCGTATACCAACAATAGCGTTTCGCAGGGCTCACTGCCTTGAATTGTGCCGATGGCGCACTCAGCTATAGAGAATATGCACGCCAACAGCTAACCAGGAGATCGACCATGCATGTGTTCATTGCAGGCGCCAACGGACAAATCGGCCAACATCTGTTGCGGGAATTGGCAGACAGCGATCATGAGGCGCGCGCCCTCGTCCGCCACCAGGATCAGGGCCCGGAACTTCAGCAACTGGGCGCTACGGAAACCGTGCTGGGCGATCTGGAGCATGACTGTAGCGAAGCCATGAGAGGCTGCGACGCTGTGATTTTTACCGCTGGCTCCGGGCCGCATACCGGGCCGGATAAAACCATCGACGTGGACCAGGACGGCGCTATCCGGCTGATGGATACTGCCCGGGCCATGGGCATAAAGCGTTTTATCATAGTGAGCAGCATGCGTGCAGAGGAGCCGGAGAAGGGGCCGGAAAAACTTCGCCATTACCTTTGGGCCAAGCATAATGCTGATGAGCACCTGAAGAACAGCGGCCTGAATTACACCATTGTACGCCCGGGCCAGCTCACCAACGATGAGGGCACGGGCAAGGTGGCAGTGAGCGAGAGGCTGGAGGAGTTCGGCAAGATTCCACGGCAGGATGTCGCCCGCGTGCTGCTGGCGGTGCTGGATTCGGAGAACACCAGCAATCGGGTATTTGATGTGGTGTCCGGCGACACGCCAGTGCCAGAAGCCCTGGCGAACTTGTAGCGGCCATCCAGCCAGGTGGAACCAGAAGCTTATGTCTGACAAAGAACTACGCACCAGATCCGATAAGCAGTCCATCGACCAGTTTATAAACGAAGTGCGCAAGCTGCCCACGCAAAGTTCAGGGCAGGGCAGGCTGATATTTGCACTGGACGCCACGGCCAGTCGGGAGGCGACCTGGGATGAGGCGTGCCACTTGCAAAGTGAGTTGTTCCTGGCGACCCGGGATTTGGGCGGGCTGGCCATACAGCTTTGTTACTACCGTGGCTTTGGCGAATTCAAGGCCACGAAGTTTGTGACCGGGACGGAGCAACTGCTAAACCTGATGAACGGCGTTTCCTGCCTGGGTGGCCGCACCCAGATCAGCAGGGTGCTGGCACACGCAGTGAAAGAGACCCGAGCAAAGCCCGTCAAGGCCGTGGTATTTATCGGGGATTGTTGCGAGGAGCCGGTGGATGAGCTCTGCCATACCGCCGGAGAACTGGGCATGCTGCGGACGCCGGTATTCATGTTTCATGAGGGCGGTGACGCCCACGCCAGAGCGGTCTTCCAGCAGGTGAGCAAATTGTCCGGAGGCGCCTACGCCCCCTTTGATCGCAACAGCCCGCAGGTTCTCAAGGATCTTATGGCCGCTGTTGCGGTCTATGCTTCCGGGGGAGCCAGGGCCTTGCAGGATTTTTCCAGTCGCAGCTCCCCGGAAGTCAGGCGCCTGACCCGGCAGATCAGGTAGCGCTTGTCATAATCCATTGAGGGGCCGTTGAGCCCGGGGTATCTGAGTGCCGTTAACACTACTGGTCATTGTAATGGCGGTTGTCGCGTGGGTCTGGCTGCGCAACCAGCCGCCCGGGCAACGCAAGCCGGCTATTATCAAGCTGGGGTTGGGAGCGGGTATCGCGATGGTGGTTCTGCTCGCCATTACCGGCCGCTTGCACTTTCTTTTTGCATTATTGGCGTTTCTTTTCCCGTTGCTGCGCCGGTTGCTGCCCTCATTATTAACGGGAAGCCTGGCGGGGGCAGGTAATGACAGGGCCAGGCCGGGCAGCCAGTCCCATGTTTCCAGCGATGTTCTCGAGATGAGCCTGGATCATGACTCAGGAACCATGAGTGGCAAAATAGTAAAGGGCCCCATGGCAGGTCGGGACCTGGGGGATCTGGGCGAGAACGAATTTCTTGAGCTGCTACGCTACTGCCGGGCGCATGACGAGGATTCTGCCCGGTTGCTGGAAACCTACCTCGACCGCCGGTTTGGAGACTCCTGGCGTGCTGACGACGAGCCAGGTACCGACGGCGAGGGGCCCCACGACCGGGGCAATTCCGGCAACGCCGGGGCGCCTCTGACCGAGAGCGAGGCCCTGGACATCCTCGGGCTGAAAGCCGGTGCCAGCCGGGAGGAGATCATCCAGGCTCACCGCCGAATGATGCAGAAATTGCACCCGGACCGTGGTGGAAGTAACTATCTTGCTGCCCGTATCAATGAAGCCAAAGAGCAGCTTCTGGGCTGAATAGCGTGCGTAGCGCCCATTTCCAGCGGTGAACCGTCGAATTTCTCTGGTGTTCCCGATAGGCTAACGGTCCGCAAAGCCCGGTTGTTCAGGGCCGCATCGGGAACCGTTATTCGGAAAAGGAGTTCGTGACCAATGACCGCCAGTACTTGCAGTTCAACCCCTGGGCGAGCGCCCATTCTTGCCATCCTTGCCCTCGCTGCCCTCGTTCTACAGGGCTGTGCCGGAGGGGCTGTTACCGGCTCGGTATACGCTGCATCGGGTGCGGCTGCCGCAAAGCTTCACCAGAAGCGCCAGGAGTTCCGGAATAATCTAAAAGAGGATTACGCGAGCTACCAGAAGCTCTTTTCATCCTCGGAATGTAACCCGGAGGAATACCGCGTCAGCCCCAAAATCCTTGACTACCTGGAAGACAGTGCGCCCACCGAGGACGGCTACGCAGAGGCCCAGGACATCCTTCTGGAAATCTATAATGACCCCACGCTGTCGCGGAATGTCCGTGCCCACGCGCTCTACCTTACAGCCCTCACTGAAGCCCAGAAAGAAGGTGGCTCAAGGGCCGAGGCGAGGGACTATCTGAAGCGGGTGCAGAGTGAGTTCCCCGGCACCCACGACTGCGCCGTGGAAAAGCTGCTGGAGCAGGGCAGTAGCATCCAGTGATGGCGTCAGGGCGTTACCGTAACGGGGAGGTTTAGCGCTGCCAACAGCTGCTCTGCGCCGGGCTCCTCAAACAGAGCACACGCCCGGCTTAGCACCAGCTGCGAGGCACGCTCTTCCCGCAGTACCCGGGCTACGGTTAGCGGGTCGGTATCTGCCATTACCCTCAGGTGGGTGCCGGCTCCTAGCACATCCAGATCATGCCTGATAGCGTTGAGACGCTCGGCAGCCGGGGCGCCTTCGGTGCCGAGGATAACGGTTACCGGCTGATGGGTATGCCGGGCGATCTCGGTGGCTGCCAGCGCAGCCCGGTGATTTGCCTCATCATGATCATTCAGGAAGACAACCACCCTGTTCTGGTAGGGCCGTTTGTGTTCGCACCACAACAACACCTGCCCCGGTGACCGCCGAATAAGCCCCCGTGCAGTCGAACCCAGCCGGGCCCCAGCCGGGGAGGACCAGCCGGCACGGGCGAGTACAAGGAGGTCATCAGGGCCCGCCAACGCCAGTACTTCGTCAATCACGCGGCCACGGGCAACTCTGAGTGCCGCTTTTCCGCCGTGCTGCTTGACGGCACCGGCAAGTGCTGCGCGCGCCTGATCCGCCAGACGCTGCAACCGCTGCTCCAGCATACCGGGGTCGAAG
>JAWWAM010000308.1:0-4151 GCA_033721715.1 Marinobacter sp. | reverse complement strand
CTGTTCATGCAAGCGCCACTCGCCGCATTCCGTTGTGATCACTCTGTCTGCGCCGGTCTCTTCGAGCTGCCCTGCAACGACTGCCTCCAGAGTTTTCGCCTCGTTATCCGGGTGATAAGCCTGGTAGTGAACCTGCCAGCCGTCGGCTTCTAACCGCTGTGCGAAATTCCGCATCGCGCTGAACAGCAGCACGATTTTCTTCTTGTGGTGATTGGTGTAACTGACTTCGTCATGGACCTCTGCCATCACGACTCTGTCTCGTTCCCGATCCGCGCCCTCCAGAGCACTGATATCAGTCGTTAACTGGTCACCAAGAATCAGAATCAGGTTTGGCATGGCGGAAGCTGTACTCCGTTTTTGGGCTGGCGGACTGGCAGAAGAGTCAGGTAAGTGGAGGGTGCCGAACACCAAATGCCCCCCATAAGGGGTAGTAAGAGTACGCCAAGAGCCCAACGGTGGTTCATACAAAAGACTGGTAAACTACAATCATCGGTCAGCTGACCCGCATCAAAGTGCGGATCGCCGGAATGCCCCAGAATGCCGGCAATTCCCGGATGACCCCCGTTTCGACACCAGAGCTTTGATTATGACTGCCACACTGAAAACTGCTGAATCCACCCTCCCTGAATTCATCTGGGACGAAGCGCTGATCCGCCGCTACGACCTCAGCGGTCCGCGCTACACCTCCTATCCAACGGCAGTGGAGTTCAACCAGAACTACCCGGTGGAAGACATGGTAAAGGCAGCCGCTCGCAGCAAAGCCAGCGACCGGCCCTTGTCGCTCTACACCCACCTGCCGTTCTGCGCGCACCTCTGCTATTACTGCGCCTGCAACAAGGTGATCACCAAGAAGCGCGACAAGGCCATGCCCTATGTAGAGCGGGTGTTGAAAGAAGCCGCAATCCAGTCGCGCCTGTTCGGTGGTAACCGGCCCGTGACGCAACTCCACTGGGGCGGCGGCACGCCGACATTCCTGCCAAAGGATGTGATGGAACATCTGATGGCGGGGTACGGAGAACTGTTCAACCTTCAGACCGGTGACGACCGGGATTACAGCGTGGAAATCGATCCGCGGGAAGTGGACCAGGATACCCTGCCAACGCTCTGGGACCTCGGCTTCAACCGCATCAGCCTGGGTGTCCAGGATGTGAATCCAAAGGTGCAGAAAGCTGTTAACCGCATCCAGCCCCGGGAAATGACCGAGGCTGTGCTGAACGAAGCCCGCCGGCTCGGCTTCCGCTCTATCAATCTGGACCTGATCTACGGCCTGCCACACCAGACCCCGGAAAGCTTTGCCGAAACCCTGGAAGCCGTGATCGAGATGTCACCGGACCGGCTTTCCGTGTTCAGCTACGCCCACCTGCCGGACCGCTTCTACCCGCAAACCCGGATTCTGGCGGACACCCTGCCTACGCCCCAGCAGAAGTTGACCATCCTGCACAACACCATCAACCGATTGCTGGAGGCCGGCTACGAATACATCGGCATGGACCATTTCGCCAAGCCGGATGACAGCCTGGCAGTAGCCCAGCGGGAAGGGCGGCTGCACCGGAACTTCCAGGGTTACACCACTCACTCCGAGTGTGACCTGGTGTCCCTGGGCGTATCCGCCATCGGGCAGACCGACGATGCCTACTTCCAGAACAACCACGACCTGCCGTCCTGGGAAGCCGCGATTGACGCCGGACAGCTTGCCATCACCAAAGGTGTGAACCTCACCCGCGATGACCGCATCCGCCGCTGGGTCATCGGCCAGTTGATCTGCCAGTTCCGGCTGGACCGCAAACTGTTCGCGGAGGTATGGAAGGAAGACCTGGACCGTTATTTCGCCGATGAACTGAGCCGCCTGAAATCCATGATCAAGGATGAACTGATCGCGGATGACGGCAACGCACTTCAGGTTCAGCCCGCCGGGCGACTGCTGATCCGGGCCATTTGTCAGATCTTTGATCTTTACCGGAAGGAAGGTGCCAGCAAGCGCTTTTCCCGTATTATCTGATCACTCTGTACTGACAAAAAAGGGGCTGCCAGATAACTGGCAACCCCTTTTTTTTGGCTCTGTGGGGCTCAGCTATACGCCGGCACCTTGAACTCATTGGCCAGATCCTGAAGTACCCTCGCCAGTTTTGCCTGCTCTCCGGTCACCTGGGTTATTTCCTGGGAGCCGGTCAGTGTCAGGATAGCTGCCTCGCTGACGGATTCCATGTTACCTGCAAGCTCCCGTGTCACTGACACCTGCTCCTCGGAGGCGGTGGCAATCTGGGAGGCCATGTCGGAGATGCTGTTTACATCGCTGAGGATATCGGCAAAGGTTTGCTCGAGTTCCGAAGCCTGTTCGCTGGTTTCATTGGCCAGTTTGTGGCTCGCGGTGATGGAGCGGCTGGCGCTATCAGTGATGTCCTTGAAGCCATTTATGATGTCTTCGATTTTCGTTGTGGATTCGTGGGTTTGCCTGGCCAGGGTCCGCACTTCATCGGCCACTACGGCAAAACCGCGGCCATGTTCCCCGGCACGGGCAGCTTCAATAGCAGCGTTCAGTGCGAGTAGGTTGGTCTGATCGGCCACCTGGCGAATCACATCCACTACGTCACTGATGGTGGTGCTACGACGCTCGAGCTCTTCGATCACTTCGTTTACTTCCTGCACCGAGATGGCCAGGGAGCGAATCCTGCGCACACTGCTGTGCAACACTTCTTCACCGCCTCTGCTCTTCTCCATCGCACGGGTGGCAGCATCGGCTACCTGTTGGGTATTCCGTGAGATTTCCTCGGAGGTGGCAGACATCTCCTCGGTTGCAGCAGCAACCTGTTCAATCTGTTGCTGTTGATTCTTTACCTGGCCTGCGTTCTGGCTGGCAGTGGAACTGGTCTCTTCGGTGGCGGTTGCCAGCTGAACACTGGATTTGTCTATGTGCTGGAGGGCGGTTCCGAAGCGCCCGAAAAGTTCATTGATGGCCCTGCCAATGACGCCCACTTCATCGGTACTGGAAACGGAAATCTGACGACTCAGGTCCTTGTTGTCCATGGCAAACCGGACGGCAGCAAGCAGTTCAGCTACCTGGCGGCTGATCGCGCGGATGATCACCACCATGAGCAGGCATACGGAAAATATGGCGGCCAATGCGATGGTTGACGTCATTATCAGTTCGCTGCGTGCCGTGGCAACGCGATGGTCAGCCTGCACCAGAATTTTTTCCAGTTCGTCTGCCCGGGTTTGATTGAGACCTTCAATCCGGCGGGTGGTGACGGTAAACCACTCTGCTGCGTCCAATGCGTATAAACCGGCAGGGCTGCTGAAAAGGGTTTCGCGCATCTCCCCAAACTCACGGTTTGCAGCGGTTTGCTCCAGCTCTTCAAGCGATGTATTAAGCATGGAGTCAGAAGGGAGCATGCTTACGGCCTGACTGAGGTAGGCGTCCTGCTGACCACCGAGAGCGGCGATGCGTTGGATGGAGGGCAGGTCAAAGTCACCGCTACGAATGACAGAAGCACCGGCTGCCCGCTCACGGCCGGCGCGCTCGGCGGTTTCTGCCAGGGAGAAGTAGGCATTTACTTCCCGGGTGAGGCCAGCGTCCGTTGCACGGCGAACAATCAGGGGAATCCGTTCTATAAGCCCCATGATTACCGCCGTATAGCGTTTGGCGGATTCGGCGGTGGTAATGCTCCGACTGTCTACCGACTGACGCAGCAACTCCAGGTTGTCCAGGGCCTGGTTTACAGACTGGATGCTGCCCGTGACGTTCTGGTCGAAGTTGGCTTCCGCCAGAAGAGACTCAAGATTTTCACGATAGGCCTGCAGACGTGCGTTGGTTTGCTGTCGCTGGGTGACCAGCTCCTGGTTTGACCGCCTGGCAGTATCGGACCCCGGTTGGCTGGCAAATGCCACAGCCGTTCGGCCCCGCTCTTTTTGCAGGGCCTCGATCAGCGGGTCACCAATACCAGTCAGCTCGACCATTGTGCGGAGTTGCCGCAAATTGCCAAGCTCATCGTAGCTGGTGGCGATTGAACTCATCGCAAACCAGGCGATAACCAGAAAGGCGGGCACCACCAGAGTCAGGAGTTTGCCGCGCATGGAAAGATTATTGATCAGGTTCATTTTCCGGTCTCTTCTGTGAAACGTGCGGCTATTGTCCGCAAGGACGCGTGGCTGTG
>JAWWAM010000307.1:0-4163 GCA_033721715.1 Marinobacter sp. | reverse complement strand
GGAAACGCCGGTGAGCGCCCGATAACGGGTGGCAAAATGGGCGGGAGATAGGCCGGACAGATCCGCCAACTGGCCGAGAGTGATGCGTTCGTCCAGGTGTTCCCGCATGAAGTTGTGAATGATGTCCAGGTCCGGCTGCTGGGCATGGCCAGCCTCACCGACGCTCAGGGGAACCGCTGCCAGTAACTGTCGCAAACGATTGGCTACGTGGACCAGGCCAGGAGTGCGGAAACCGGTTTGCCGCACCGACAGCAACCCGTTGAAGTCCACCAGCAACCTCGGCTGTCGCCCGATGTGCTGAATACGGATGTCGTCGCTGAACCCCATGTGTTCGCGGAAGTTTTCCGCCAGTGGGCCGGCGTAGTGCACCCAATGGATTGTCCATGGGTTCTCCGGCGCAGCGGTATAACGGTGAGCGGCTCCGGCGGGAATCAGTACCAGGTCACCGGCCCGGACCAGGCAGGGTTCGTCTTCGACACTGAGGTAGGCTTCCCCTTCCGTACAGTGGATCAAAAGATCGTCGTTGTGGTGCTCGCGGTGCATGTGGTGACCCGCCGCGCGGCGGTAGTGGCCGAAGGCCAGGGGGTAGAGATCCCGGGTCAGGGGATGCCGAGACAGGCTACGTATAACCGGGTCCGGGATGACATAACGGATACTGTCTGGCGGCACCGGCCATTGGGAGGTTCTGGTCATAATCGTTGGCTGCATTCCTGATGTATCGAAATATAATCCATCATGGTCGAAACTTAGTCAATCATGAAGCGCCAGAGGGCTGTGCTAGGATCGATGACAACCTGAGGGCAAAGACCCCGATACCTACAACAACGACAGGGAACATCGCTATGAAAAACGTACCCCTTTATATTGCTGGTGAGTTTGTACAGAGCCAGACCGACCAGTGGATTGACGTCACCGATCCTGCCACCAACGAAGTGATAGCCCGCGCACCGTGTACCACGGACGCAGAAATGCGTCGTGCCATCGACAATGCCGGTGAAGTGTTCAAATCCTGGAAAGAGACACCGGTTTCCGAGCGTGCCCGGGTAATGATGCGTTACCAGGCGCTGCTGAAAGAACATCACGACGAAATCGCCGAGATTCTCTCCAGCGAAACCGGCAAGACCTTCGAGGATGCCAAGGGCGACGTATGGCGCGGCATCGAAGTTGTCGAGCATGCGGCCAATATCCCCTCGCTGATGATGGGCGAAACCGTCGAGAATGTGGCCCGGGAAGTGGACACCTATTCCTATACCCAGCCCCTGGGCGTCTGTGCCGGTATTACCCCGTTCAACTTCCCGGCCATGATTCCGCTGTGGATGTTCCCCATGGCCATCGCCTGCGGTAACACCTTTATCCTCAAGCCGTCCGAGCAGGACCCGCTGACGCCGATGCGTCTGGCCGAACTGTTTGAGCAGGCTGGTGCACCCAAGGGTGTGCTGCAGGTGGTTCACGGCGGCAAGGAGCAAGTGGATGTCCTGCTGACCGATCCCGCGATCAAGGCAGTCTCCTTCGTAGGTTCCGTGCCGGTTGGCCGTTATATCTACGAAACCGGTACCCGCAACATGAAGCGTGTACAGAGCTTCGCCGGCGCCAAGAACCACATGGTGGTGCTGCCGGATGCCAGCAAGGACCAGGTTGTCAAAGCCCTGGTCGGTGCCTCTGTAGGTGCGGCTGGCCAGCGTTGTATGGCCATTTCCGTGGCCGTCTTTGTGGGCGAGGCCCAGCAGTGGATTCCGGAAGTGAAAGAAGCCCTGGCTGCGGTCAAGCCGGGCGCCTGGAACGACAAGTCTGCCAGCTACGGCCCGATCATCAGCCAGAAAGCGAAAGAGCGGGTGGAGTCACTGATTACCCGCGGTGAGCAGGAAGGCGCAAATCTGTTGCTGGACGGCCGCAACTGTACCGTCGACGGCCTGCCGGACGGCAACTGGGTAGGCCCGACCCTGTTCTCTGGCGTGAAGCCGGATATGGATATCTACAAGGAAGAAATCTTCGGCCCGGTGCTGTCCTGCATGGAAGTGGATACCCTGGCAGACGCCATCGCCCTGGTGAACGACAATCCCTACGGCAACGGCACCTCAATTTTCACCAGCTCCGGTGGTGCGGCACGACGTTACCAGCATGAGATCGAAGTGGGTCAGGTAGGCATTAACGTACCCATTCCGGTGCCCCTGCCGTTCTTCTCCTTCACCGGTTGGAAGGGCTCCTTCTACGGTGACCAGCATGCTTACGGCAAGCAGGCGGTGAAGTTCTACACCGAGACCAAGACTATTACTGCCCGTTGGTTCAGCAGCGACGCAGTTGCGGAAACCAATTTCTCCATCCGCATGCGGTAAGGAGAACCCATGAACTTTGATCTGACGGAAGATCAGCTGGCCTTCCGCGAGGCCGCCAGGGCCTTCGCGGAAAAGGCCATGGCGCCCCACGCGGCGAAATGGGATGCAGAGCATGTGTTTCCGGTGGAAGTGATCCGCGAAGCCGGCGAAATGGGCTTCTGCGGTATCTATACCCCGGAAGCGCAGGGCGGTTTGGGCCTCTCACGCCTGGATACCAGCGTGATCGTGGAGGAACTGGCTGCTGCCTGCCCTTCCACCGCCGCCTATATCACCATCCACAATATGGCGACATGGATGGTGGCGCAATTCGGTAACGCCGACATCCAGAAACAGATAGCCCCGAGGATGGCCAGCGGTGAATGGCTGGGCTCCTACTGCCTGACCGAACCGGGTGCCGGCTCCGACGCCGGTAACCTGCGCACCAAGGCAACCCGGGATGGCGACAGCTACCTGCTTAACGGCAGCAAGGTATTTATTTCCGGTGCCGGCGCCACCCAGATGCTGGTGGTGATGGCTCGTACCGGTGCGCCGGACAGTGGTCCGAAAGGTATCAGCGCCTTTGTGGTGCCTGCAGACAGTGACGGCATCCACTACGGCAAGGCCGAGGAAAAGATGGGCTGGAACAGCCAGCCCACTCGCCAGATCACGTTCGAGAACGTACGCGTGCCGGCCAATAATCGCCTGGGTGAGGAAGGCCAGGGCTTCATGATCGCCATGAAGGGTCTGGACGGGGGGCGCCTGAATATCGCCACCTGCTCGATCGGTGGGGCTCACGCTGCTTTGCTGCGTGCCCGTAATTACATGCACGAGCGTGAGCAGTTTGGTCAGCCACTGGCCGGCTTCCAGGCGCTGCAGTTCAAACTGGCGGACATGGCCACCAACCTGGTGGCGGCCCGGCAGATGGTGCGTCTCGCCGCTTACCGGCTGGACCAGGGCGACACCGAAGCTACGCTCCATTGTGCCATGGCCAAACGCTTCGCCACCGACGCCTGCTTCGAAGTATGCAACGACGCGCTGCAGCTACACGGTGGGTACGGTTATATCCGCGAATACCCGCTGGAGCGATATGTGCGCGACCTGCGGGTGCATCAGATACTGGAAGGCACCAACGAAATCATGAGGCTGATTGTGGCTCGCCGGCTGCTTGAACCAGGCGTTGCCGAGGCTATTCAATAAGTCGCCGAAGCCACTCTAAAAAGGGAATATGATATGAGCGATTTGATTCAGCTGGAAAAACGCGATCACACCGCAATCATCACCATCAATAATCCACCGGCAAACACCTGGACGCTGGAATCTCTGAAGGCGCTGGAAGACACCATCGAAGCGCTGAATGAAGACCTCAATATCTTTGCCCTGGTGGTGACCGGTCAGGGCGAGAAGTTTTTCTCCGCCGGCGCCGATCTCAAGAGCTTTGCCGACGGCGATATTGCCAACGCAGACTTGATGGGCAAGGCCTTCGGCCGTGCATTCAGTGCCCTGAGCCGCTTCCGTGGGGTGTCCATTGCCGCCGTGAACGGTTACGCCATGGGCGGTGGCCTGGAATGCGCCATGGCCTGCGATATCCGTATCGCCGAGGAACATGCCCAGATGGCCCTGCCGGAAGCGACCGTGGGCCTGCTGCCCTGTGCCGGTGGAACCCAGAACCTGCCGTGGCTGGTGGGTGAAGGCTGGGCCAAGCGTATGATTCTGTGTGGTGAGCGCATAAAGGCAGACAAAGCTCTGAGTATTGGCCTGGTGGAAGAGGTAGTGCCCGCAGGCGCCGCTCTCGACAAGGCGCTGGAGCTGGCAACCATGGCTGGCAAACAGAGCCCGTCCTCCGTTGCGCGC
>JAWWAM010000306.1:0-4180 GCA_033721715.1 Marinobacter sp. | reverse complement strand
GGCACCGAAATCATGTCCCATGTGGTGATCAAGGGTCCCACCAGAATTGGCCGCAATAATCGCATCTTCCAGTTCTCCAGTGTGGGAGAGGAATGCCAGGACAAGAAGTATGCTGGCGAGCCAACCACTCTGGTGATTGGCAACGACAATACCATTCGCGAAAACTGCACCATTCACCGGGGTACCGTTCAGGACCGTGGTGAAACCACTATCGGGAACGGTAACCTGCTGATGGCGTATGTGCACGTCGCCCACGACTGCATTATTGGTGACAACACCATTCTCGCCAATTGCGCCACCCTTGCGGGTCACGTTTCGGTAGGTGATTTTGCCATCCTTGGTGGCGGTACCATGGTTCATCAGTTCTGCCACATTGGCACCCATAGCATGAGCGCTGGTGGAAGCATCGTTCTTAAAGACATTCCCGCCTACATCATGGCCAGCGGCCAGTCCGCCCAGCCATTCGGCATGAACGTGGAAGGGTTGCGTCGCCGTGGATTCAGTAAGGAAGTGCTACTGGTTCTTCGTCGCGCCTACAAGGTTATCTATCGTCAGGGCCTGACAACGGAACAGGCGGTAGTTGAACTGGAAAAAGCCTATTCCGACATCCCCGAAGTGCAGCCATTGATTGAATCCCTTCGCGGCGCACACCGCGGCATTATCCGCTGACCAGGGAGTGATTACCCCGGTGACGGACCAGCCTGAGCAGCTTGTTGTCAGTGCCCGCAAAGTTACCTTCGCCATCGTGGCCGGAGAAGCCTCCGGCGATATCCTCGGCGCGGGCCTGATTCGCTCGCTCCGGGCGCGATATCCCAATGCCCGCTTCGTGGGTATTGGTGGCGAGGAAATGGTGGCGGAAGGCTTTCATTCCCTGGTGCCCATGGAGCGGCTTTCCGTGATGGGCCTGGTGGAAGTGTTAGGCCGCATCCGCGAGCTGTTCAGCATTCGTGCCCGGTTGATGGACTATCTGCTGACAACACCGCCGGAAGTGGTGATTGGTATCGACTCCCCGGATTTCACCCTGGGTATTGAACGGCGGTGCCGTGATGCCGGTATGCTCACCGCGCATTATGTCAGCCCGTCGGTCTGGGCCTGGCGTCAGAAGCGTATATTCAAGATTGCCAAATCCGTCAATCTCATGCTCACGCTGTTTCCTTTCGAAGCGCGTTTTTATGAAGAGCACAACATTCCTGTGGCCTTCGTGGGTCATCCCCTCGCAGACCGTATTCCGATGACACCGGATACTGCAGGCGCCCGCAAAGCGCTGGGGCTTCGAGATGACGCGCCTGTGTTGGCTATCCTGCCGGGAAGCCGGGGAGGAGAAGTGGAGCGCCTTGGTACCCTGTTTCTGGAAGCTGCACGATGGATCCAGGGCAAGCGCCCTGATCTGCAACTGGTGATCCCGTGCGTCAACCGTGAACGGGAGCAGCAGGTCAGGAATCTCGTGGACGCTCTTGATGTGAAGCTTGAGGTGACCATTGTACGCGGCCGTTCCCGGGAAGTGATGGCGTCGGCGGACGTGGTCCTGTTAGCATCGGGAACCGCCACCCTGGAAGCGATGTTACTCAAAAAGCCCATGGTGGTGGGGTACCGGTTGAGCGGCCTCAGTTTTGCGTTGGTATCGCGGCTGGTGAAGGTGCCTCACGTAGCATTGCCAAACCTGCTTGCACGGGAATCCCTGGTGCCGGAACTGCTGCAGGACGATGCCACACCAGAAACTCTGGGCGCAGCCGTTCTGGAGCGCCTGGAAAATGAAACCGAACGCGCCCGCCTTACGGAAGCATTCTCCCGCTTGCATGACCAGTTGCGGCAGAACGCGGACGAGCAGGCCGCCTCAGCACTTTCTGCACTGATTGAAGGTAGGCAGCCATGAGCAAGAGCCCGCTACCGCCCTTTGTGTGCCGTTATCAGGGCCGGCTGCTGGCTGGCGTGGATGAAGTAGGGCGCGGACCCCTGGTAGGCGCCGTAGTGACGGCGGCAGTGATACTGGACCCTGAGAAACCGATACCAGGGCTGGCGGACTCAAAGCAGCTTACTGAAAAACGCCGGGAAGCCCTGTATGAGCAGATCATCGAACGGGCCGCCGCCTGGAGCCTGGGCCGCTGTGAGGCCGAGGAAATTGACCGGCTGAACATCTTTCGTGCCACCATGGTGGCAATGGAGCGGGCGGTTGCCGGGCTGCATATTCCGCCCGAATACGTGTTGGTGGACGGCAATCGCTGCCCTGACTGGCGCTGGCCATCGGAACCGGTCATCAAGGGCGACAGCCGGGTAGAAGCAATCAGTGCCGCCTCCATACTCGCCAAGGTCACCCGCGACCGGGAGATGGTCGCTCTTCACGAAACCTACCCGCACTATGGATTTGACGGGCACAAAGGTTATCCCACACCCGTCCACCTGGAGGCGCTCGGCAGGCTGGGGGCCACTGTCCAGCACCGGCGTTCGTTCCGGCCCGTCCAGGAAGCTATTGAAACCGTCGGCATGATCAATATGAGCACTACCGAAGAACTCCTGTATCCTTCCGATCTCTTCGAAAATATCGATTGACAGGCCGCCAGCAGATCCTTAATATACGCGCACGTTGATCGGGGGTTACCCCGAGAAAACAGCCAGTTTATTGCGGGGTGGAGCAGTCTGGTAGCTCGTCGGGCTCATAACCCGAAGGTCGTAGGTTCGAATCCTGCCCCCGCTACCATATAAAAGAAAGGCAGATCAGTATTATACTGATCTGCCTTTTTTCGTTTCTGTCTCCGGAACTTTCTGATCAGGAGAAGCCCCGATGGAGCATCGCTCACCGCGAACACCCAGCGTCGAAGTGACCAGCCTCGCCAAACTGGCGCCAATGGCAGGCTACTCGCTGATGGATAACCTGAATTGTGATCCCGATTCAGATCCAGGCGGCGATGACCACATGCCGAGGCAGGTCTTCACGGGGCATTATGTGCCAGTCAGGCCAACACCCATTCAAGCCCCCGAATACGTCGCTCACAGCGAAGGCCTGTTCAGCGAGTTAGGCTTTGCTGCCAGCCTGGCTCAGTCTGCTGACTTTATCCGGATGTTCTCTGGAGATCTTGCGCAGGTACCGGAGCCAATGCGCAAGGTCGGTTGGGCGTATGGTTATGCGCTGTCCATCTACGGCACCGAATTCACCCAGCAGTGCCCCTTTCAGACCGGCAACGGCTATGGTGATGGTCGTGCAATTTCGGTACTTGAAGGTGTTTTCAACGGTCAACGCTGGGAAATGCAGTTAAAAGGTGGCGGACGGACACCATACTGCCGCGGCGCTGACGGCCGGGCCGTTCTCAGATCAAGCGTTCGCGAGTTTCTGGCACAGGAGCATATGCACGCGCTGGGGGTGCCCACCTCTCGATCCCTGAGCCTGTACGTATCGAAAACCGAAAAGGTGATGCGGCCCTGGTATTCGGAGGGCTCCCGCTTGAAAGACCCGGACCAGATGATAGCGGAGCCGGTCGCAATTTCCACCCGGGTGGCACCCTCATTCATCCGGGTAGGCCAGCTCGAACTTTTCGGTCGTCGCGCCCGGAAGCAGGAACATCCCGGAGCGAGGGAGGAGCTCAAGCAGCTGGTGATTCATCTGATTGATCGGGAGTACGCTGATGTCATTGATCAATCACTCGATACTCCCGCAAAAGTGGTGATGCTCGCGCGCGAGTTTCGCGGCCGTCTTGCCTCCCTGGTTGCGAACTGGATTCGTGTCGGCTATTGCCAGGGCAACTTTAATAGTGACAACTGCGCCGCTGGCGGCTTCACACTGGATTATGGGCCCTTCGGGTTCTGTGAGTTGTTTGATCCCCATTACCAGCCCTGGACCGGTGGAGGCCACCACTTCTCCTTTCTGAACCAGCCTGGGGCCGCCGAACAAAACTTCAGGATGTTCTGTCGGGCCTTGCAGCCGTTATTGCACGCCGATGAGAACGACCTGGCGCAACTCCAGGAGGTTGAGAGAGGTTTCCCGGAGGTGATGAAGGCGGAGCTGGAAAAGATGTGGGCAGCGAAGCTGGGGCTTGAGGCCTTTGACGCCGGGCTCTTCAGGGAGCTTATAACGCTGATGGCACAAACGCCCGTGGATTACACCCTCTTTTTCCGGGAGCTGTCGTCGATACCTGACGACATTGAGCCGCTCAAAAAGAGCTTTTACAGGTCGCCTAATGATTCAGGC